>JAAZBK010000515.1 GCA_012513855.1 Acidimicrobiales bacterium | reverse complement strand
GGTGACCAGGTGGACGCGCGACATGAAGGTCCAACGCTACCGGCCGACCCGCCGCGATCGGCTACCCAGAACAGCTCGACGTGGCCGGCTCACCCGCGAAGCGGGCGTCCATCCAGTCGGCTACGTCGGGAGCGGCCTCGACCCCGACCACGGCGTGGTTGACGCCGCTGAGCGCGAGCACCTCCAGCTCCTCACCGGCGTCGCAGCGACCCTCGATGTAGCGGTCGGTGACCTCGGGGGTGATGACCGTGTCGGCATCGCTCGCCACCACCAGCATCGGCACGCCGATCGGGCGGCTGCCCGGGGTGTTCTCCGCCGCGATCGTCTTCCACGGTTCGACCTGCCATGGCGGCGTGCTCAGGAAGCGGATCTTCAGGGCCAGGGCGCCGGGCAGCGACTGGAGTATCTGGGCCGGGTCGTAGATGCAGTTGCGGGCGATGTCGCGCAGGATCGGTCGGGCCGCGGGCGCCACGATCTGATCGAGGCTGGCGTCGTCGTGGACCTCGGCCCACGACTGGAGGGCCATCGACACCAGGACCTTGCCGATCGTGGTCTCGATGTTGACCTCGATCAGGCCGATCGGGTCGGGCACCGGGCCGCCGGCGGCCACGGCCACCATCCCCAACTCGGGCGCGTAGCTGCTCGCCAACTCGCCGGTGAACAGCGACGCGTGACCGCCCTGCGAGTGACCCCACACCGCGAACTCGGGCCGGGCGTCGACGCCGTCCATGGCCAGGGCGGCCCGGGCGCTGTCCAGTGCGTTCATTGCCGCCACGTCGCCCACCAGGTACGGGTGGGGCCCGGGAGTTCCCAACCCCTGGTAGTCGGTGGCCACCACCACGTAGCCCCGCTCCAGGAAGAGGTCGGCCCCCTCGCCGAACATCGGGTGCCGATCCCGTGACTGCAGCGACGGGGCGCACCGAGAGGCGACGCCCACCGTCCCGTGCGTGTAGACGAGGATCGGCCGGCCCTCGGGAGGAGCCGGAGCGTCGGGAACCAGGACGACCCCGCTCACCGGGGTCGGGTTGCCGTCGATGTCGCGAGAGACGTAGAGGACCCGGTGGGCGGTGCCGAGGTCGGTGTAGTCGGGGATCTCCTCGCTTCGGACCACCGCTCCCGGCTCGGTCGATGCCAGATCGTCGGGCGCCGAGTAGAAGTCGCCGGGCTCGTGCGGTTGTGCCCGCTCGCCGACCACCCTCACCACGACCACGGCCACCACGAGGAACACGAGGACGCCGATCGCCGCCTTCACCAACCAGCCGAGCCCACGTCGCATCGCATCGCTCCTCTGCCGTCGGACCTCGTAGAGCGCGCACCCCCGCGTTCGGCTGCCCCACGAGCAGCCGAACGGTACCGGGCCGGTGACCAGCGCGCCGCGACGGCCACTGGCCGTAACGTTCTGGGTCCATGGGCAACGGAAGCGACGACGTCACCGAGCTGAGGACAGACCCACTCACCGGAAACCTGGTGCAGGTCACGCGCAGCCGCCAGAAGCGCCCCAACCGCCCCTCGGTCGACGTCTGCCCGTTCTGTGTGGGAGGCACCGAAGCGCCCGAGCCCTACACGGTCAAGGCATTCGAGAACCGGTGGCCCTCGTTCCCCGACCAACGGTGCGAGGTGGTGCTCTACAGCGCCGACCACGAGGCGAGGCTGGCCACCATGCCCGCCCCGCAGGTGCGCGAGGTGGTCGACCTGTGGGCGGACCGCACCGCCGCCCTCGGCGCCCGAGACGACGTCGACTACGTCCTGGTCTTCGAGAACAACGGAGCAGAGGTCGGCGCCACCATCGGCCACCCCCACGGCCAGATCTACGCGTACCCGAACGTCCCGCCGGCACCGGCCCGCGACCTGGCTCGCCTGGCCGGCGGCCACCAGCTGTTGGAGGACGACCCCGAGCTGGTGGTGGTGGAGCGCGACGGCTGGCGAGCCTGGGTGCCGTCGGCCCCGGTCTCGCCCCACGGCATGCGCATCGCACCGCTCGATCCGCGCCCCGACCTGCCCAGCCTCGGCGACGCCGACCGGGACGCGTTCGGCTCCGTGTTCGCCGAGGCCCTGCGACGCCTGGAAGACCTCTTCAGCCCGCCCATGCCGTACATGTTCTGGATCCGTCAGCGACCGTTCGACGGCGTCGATCGCCCGAACGTGTCGATGCACGTGGAGGTCTTCGGCCCCCACCGGTCGCCCGGCGTGATGCGCTACGTGGCCGCGGCCGAACTGGGCGCCGAGGTCTACCTGAACCCCGTGGTCCCCGAAGAAGCCGCTGCAGCACTCCGCTCGGTCACCTGGTGAGGACGGTCGGGTGGTGAGCGTGACCGTCACGGCCTTCGCCCCGGGCCGGGTCAACCTGATCGGAGACCACACCGACACCACCGGCGGCCTCGTCCTGCCGATGGCCATCGACCTGGGCACCACCGTCACCGGTGTCCGAGCGGGCGATCGGGTGGTGCTGGAGAGCGAGACCGAACCCGAGCCGGCCGTGGTCGCCCTCGACGTCGCGGATCCCGCCGCCGTGCACCCGTCCTGGGCCCGCTACGTGGCTGGGGTCGTGGCCCAGCTCCGGCCCGCTGTGGGGTTCGACGGTCGGGTCACCACCTCGCTTCCCGTCGGTGCAGGGCTGTCGTCCAGCGCCGCCCTCGAGGTAGCCGTGGCGCTCGCCCTCGGGTTCGACGGTCCCACGGTCGACCTAGCACAGCTCACCCGCCGGGCCGAGCAGCAGGCGTCGGGAGTCCCCTGCGGGATCATGGACCAGCTCGCCTCCGCGGCAGGCGTCGAAGGCCACGCCCTCCTCATCGACTGCCACGAGGTCACGGTGGCGCCGGTGCCCGTGCCCGACGACGTGGACGTGAGGGTGATCCACTCCGGCCAGGCCCGAACCCTGGTCGGATCGGCCTACGCCGAACGCACCGCCGCACTGCACGAAGCCGAGTCGATCGTCGGCCCGCTGCGCGCCATCGTCGACGTCGGCGACCTGGAACCTCTGCGTTCGATCGACCGGCCCGGCCTGCTGGCGCGCGCCCGACACGTGGTCACCGAGAACGCCCGGGTACGGGCCGCTGGCGACGCGCTGCGGGCTGGTGATGCCCGATCGTTCGGCCAGCTGATGGTGGCCAGCCACCGTTCGCTGCGCGACGACTTCGAGGTGTCGACCGAGGTTCTCGACGCGCTCGTCGACCGGCTCGTGGCCACCCCCGGCGTGCACGGCGCCCGCCTCACGGGCGCCGGCTTCGGCGGTTGCGTGGTGGCGCTCACCGACCCGGGCGCGCTCGACGAGGGCTGGCTGGTCCGCCCCTCAGCCGGTGCCCGCCTGCTCTGACCAGACGCGCCGCGCACACGAATGACCGAAGGTGGTCGTTTGTGATCGGGATTCGTCGGGTACACCCCTCTCCGTGCCCCGGTTCCCCCGCCGACATCTGCTCCTGGCCCTGCTGGTCGTCCTGCCCCTGGCGGCATGCGGCG
>JAAZBK010000514.1 GCA_012513855.1 Acidimicrobiales bacterium | reverse complement strand
TCGGCTACGGCACTGGCGGCAGACATGACTGGCGATTCTGATCCGCGGGACCCTCTCCGACGAAGACGACGGGGGAGAAGCGTTGCTGTGCAACGATCCTCTCGGCGCAGCGGCGTCGCCGAAGGAAGCTGCCGCGGGCCCCCTCGCTGTCGCGATTGCCATGGCCATCGCCACGCCGTGACGGGTTACAGGTTGACAGATTGGCGCAGATTGTTAACTTGATGCCGTGACCGAACCACCCACCAGGGACCGGATCCTCCAGGCCGGCATCGAGGCGGCCGCCATCCACGGCATCGCCCGGCTCACCGTCGGCGACGTCGCCAAGCGGGCCGGCGTCTCCCGCCCCACGCTCTACAAGCACTTCAAGTCGAAGGACGCGCTGGTGGCGGCCGCGGTCGAGCGGGAAGCCGACCGCATGGTGAAGCAGGTGATCGTGGCCGAACTGCCCGACGAGCCGCACCTGGCTCTCTCGGCGGGCATCAGCGCCGTGCTGCGGGTCACCCGCGAGCACCCGCTGCTCGACCGCTTGATCCGCACCGAGCCCGAGAGCCTGTTGCCGCTGATCCTCGAAGACGGTGGAGCGGTCTCGCTCAGGGTGCGGAGCACCATCGAATCGATCCTCACCGACCGCTTCGACCCGGTCGATCCCGTCCTGTTGCGTCGCTACGCCGACATGGTCACCCGTCTCGTCATCAGCTACGCCGTGAACGCTCCCGACGACCCGCCGGAGGTGGTGGCCGACGTCGTCGCCCGCGTGCTCGTCCACGGCGGCCTCTCGCTTCTCACCCCTGATCCGCTCGATTCCGAAGGAGCAACCCGATGACCGCGATCTCCGCCAACGCCGGCACCGACACGGCAGCCGTCGTCGAGACCGAGCGTCGCCGCTACCGCGACCCCAAGAAGCTCCTGTGGATCGGAGGTCTGGCGGTGCCGCTGCTGCCCTTTGGTGCCGTGGCCTGGGCCGAGCGCTCCGGCAGCGACGTCCCTTACTGGGCCGGACCGATCTGGATCTTCCTCCTGATCCCCCTCTTCGACACCCTTCTCGGGACCGACAAGTCGAACCCGCCCGACTGGGCGGTGCCTCAGCTGGAGGAATCCCGCTGGTACCGGATCCTCACCTGGCTCTACCTGCCGATCCAGTTCGCCGGGTTGATCTGGGCCTGCCACTTCGTCGCCACCAACGATCTCTCCTGGTTCGCTCAGCTCGGGTTCGCCCTCACGGTCGGCACGGTGGCGGGCATCGCCATCAACACCGCCCACGAGCTCGGCCACAAGCGGGGCAAGCTCGAGCGGCGCCTGTCCAAGATCGCCCTGGCCCAGTCGGCCTACGGCCACTTCTACGTCGAGCACAACCGCGGCCACCACAGCCGGGTGTCGACACCCGAGGATCCGGCCACCGCCCGCTTCGGCGAGTCGTTCTGGGAGTTCCTGCCCCGCACCGTGATCGGCAGCCTCCGCTCGGCGTGGGAGCTGGAGACGGGTCGGCTGGAGCGCAAGGGGCTGCGGTGGTGGTCGCCCCGCAACGAGATCCTCAACGCCTGGGCGCTCACCGTGGTGCTGTTCGGTGGTCTGATCCTGGCCTTCGGGCCCGGGATCATCCCGTTCCTGGCCATCCAGGCCGTGTTCGGGTTCTGCCTGCTCGAGGTCGTCAACTACGTCGAGCACTACGGCCTGCTGCGCCAGAAGGTGGCCAACGGGCGGTACGAGCGATGCAAGCCCGAGCACAGCTGGAACAGCAACAACATCGCCTCCAACCTGGTGCTGTACCACCTCGAGCGCCACAGCGATCACCACGCCAACCCCACCCGGCGGTACCAGTCGCTGCGCCACTTCGACGACGCCCCCCAGCTTCCGTCGGGCTACGGGCTCATGATCGGGCTCGCCCTGGTTCCACCGGTGTGGCGTCGGGTCATGGACCACCGCGTGCTCGACCACTACGACGGCGACATCAGCCGGGCGAACATCCACCCCCGGGTCCGGAACCGGGTGCTCGCGCGCTACGGCGCCGTCGCCTCGGCCTGACGGCTGCGCCCGGTCGCGGCGCCTGGCCGCCGTGCCTGGTCGCGCGGCCGGCCACCGCGCCCGATCTCCGCGGCCACCGGCTGAACGGAGCAGGGGCGGCACGCCCTACGATGACGCCATGGACGTACGGATCGGTGTGACCCACACCCCCAAGGAGCTCGACATCGAGATGCCGGAAGGCACCGACGTCGAGGAGCTCCGAGCCACGCTCGACAAGGCGATCGCCGACGGCGGCACCCTCTGGCTCACCGACCGCAAGGGACGTCAGGTCGGCGTTCCGGTCGAGAAGTTGGCCTACGTGGAGATCGGCCGCCCCGACGACGGACGTCGGATCGGGTTCGGCGGCTGAGCGGGCCCACCACCCACCCGTCCGGGGCGATGTCGCCTCACTCGGCCCCCGTACCGGAGAGACCCGCGTGACCGCGCTCTTGGACCGCAAGCTCCTCTTCGTCACCGGCAAGGGTGGCGTGGGCAAGAGCACCATCGCCGCGTCGCTGGGCCTGCTGGCGGCCCGGCAGGGCAAGAAGACGCTGGTCTGCGAGGTCGACGCCAAGGGGAACCTGGCCGACTTCTACGAGGCGGGTGAGACCTCCTTCGCGGCACGCGAGCTCCAACCCAACCTCTGGGCGATGTCGATGGACACGGAGGAGTCCCTGAAGGAGTACCTGAGCCTCCAGCTCAAGATCCCGCTCCTCTCTCGCATCGGGCCCGTGGCCCGCACCTTCGACTTCATCGCCAACGCCGCACCCGGTGTCAAGGAGATCCTCACCGTCGGCAAGCTGGCGTGGGAGGTCAAGCAGCGCAACTACGACCTGGTGGTGGTCGACTCGGTGGCCAGCGGCCACATCGTCGGCCAGCTCACCGCGCCGCAGGGGATCAACGAGCTGGTGTCGGTGGGCGTGGTGCGCAACCAGACCGACTGGATGCTCGACATCCTCACCGACCCGGCTCAGACCGGCGTGGTGATCGTGTCGGCTCCCGAGGAGATGCCGGTGGTGGAGACCATCGAGCTGGCCGAGAGGCTGAACCGGGAGACCGACGTCGACCTGGCGGCGGTGGTGGTCAACCGGGTGCTCCCGGAGCTGTTCACCGAGCGGGAGGAGGCGGTGTTCGACCGGCTCCGCACGCCCGAGCGGACGACTGCGCTGAGCGAGGCCCTCGGCGGCGACGTCGCCCCGATCCTCGACGCGGCCGACCTGGCGGTGACGCTGCGCCGCACCCGTGCCGGCCACCTGTCGACGTTGCGGGCCGGGCTCGACCCCACGCTCCCGCTGATCTTCGTGCCCTACCTGTTCACCCGCAGCCACGGCGCCCGGGCCACCCACCAGGTCTCGGAGATGCTGGGCGAGGAGCTCTGATGGCACGAGCTGTCGAGCCCGACAAGGTGCGCACCCTGGAGCAGTTGCTGGCAACCAGGGAGATCGTGATCTCCTGCGGTTCCGGCGGTGTCGGCAAGACCACCACCGCGGCGGCGGCTGCGGCCATGGCGGCCACCCACCTCGGCGGCAAGGTGCTGGTGCTCACCGTCGACCCCGCGCGCCGGCTGGCCAGCGCCATGGGGCTGGAGCAGTTCGGCAACGTCGAGACCAGGGTCCCCGACGAAGCCTTCTCCGAGGTCGGCGTCACGCCCCGCGGCGAGCTCTGGGCGGCGATGCTCGACACCAAGCAGAGCTGGGACGACCTGGTGCGCCGGCACGCCCCCGACGAGCGCACCCGCGACGCCATCCTCGGCAACTCGATCTACCGCAACATCTCCGAGCGCTTCGTCCAGAGCCACGACTACATCGCCATGGAGCGGCTCTACGAGATCCACTCGTCGGGCACCTACGACCTCATCGTGGTCGACACCCCGCCCACCCGTCACGCCATCGACTTCCTGGAAGCGCCCGATCGCATGGGCGACTTCTTCTCGTCGAAGCTGCTGCGGTGGCTCACCGCCCCGGCCAAGTCGCGGGTGATGACCCTGGCGTCCAAGCCCTTCTACACCGTCGCCGATCGCATCCTCGGTTCGCAGTTCCTCGAGGACCTGGCCGAGTTCTTCGGCTTGTTCCAGACCATGGCTCCCGGCTTCGTGGAGCGCGCCGACGCCGTGTCGAAGGTGCTGGCCGACCGGCGGACCACGTTCGTGGTGGTGTCGACGTTGGAGGCGGCACCGCTGCACGAGGCGGAGTACTTCATCGAGGCCCTGCACGAACGCAAGCTCCACCTGGGTGCCCTGGTGCTCAACAAGGTCCTGCCGTCGTACCTCCGTCGGACGGCCACCACGGGTGTGGCCCGTCGCCTGTGCGCCGACCCGGAGGCTGCCGCCCAGGCGCTGCCGGACCTGGAGGAGGTGGGTGGCTCAGGCGACGTCGCCCGGGTGCTGGGAACCGTGGGCGAGAGCTTCCTCAACTACCAGGTGGTGGCCAAGCGGGAGGCCGAGCAACGGGCGAGCTTGGCCCAGAGCCCCGACGTGGTGGCCAGCATCCCGTACATGGAGTCCGACATCGCCGACCTCCGCGGGCTCCTGGCCCTGGGAGAGCAGATCTGGCACTGACTCGCGCGGTTCAGGCCGACGTGCGGTCAGGCACCTCGTGACGCCCTCGCCTTGCGGATCGAACCGCTGATCCAGGTCATCACCCGGGCGACCGGGATCATCACCAGTGCGCCCAGCCCACCCGCGGCCACTGAGTTCTGCACCGCGCTCGATTCGATCGCTTCCGCGAACTCGAGGTCCCTCTCCACCGGTCCTCGTTCCGTCATGCGGACCCGCCCTTCTGCGCCGGTGTGGCCAGCACGCGCACCTGAGGTCCAAGTCTGCCACGGCGCACCCGTACGATGCGGTCGTGGCATCTCTTGCGGAACTGGTCCGCAACCAGACCCCGTTGGCTCCGGCCCAGACCATGCACCTCCAGCGCCTGGTGGCGTCGTGGAACATGCTGGCCGACTTCTGCTTCTCCGACCTGGTGCTGTTCGTGCCGGTCTCGAACCACCCGTCGGTCGACCCGGGCAGCCACGTCGAAGCGCTCGAGGACCCCGACTCCGACCTCCAGCGGATGGTGGTGGTGGGCCACGTCCGCCCGTCCACCGCCCAGACCGTCTACCGCCACGACCTCATCGGCCAGATCGTCACCCAGGACAACCGTCCCATCGTCGCCCGAGCGCTGATGGGCGAGGAGATCATCGAGGGCGACGTGGTGGTGCCCGACATCCACGAAGCCGTACGGGTCCTGTGCATCCCGGTGCGCCACGAGGGCGAGGTCATCGGGGTCATGTCCCGGGAGTCGACGCCGTCGGTCGGTCGGGCTCCCGGTGAACTGGAACGCACCTACGGCGACATCTTCAACCGCTTCGCCCGCATGATCGCGGCCGGCCAGTACCCGTTCCGGTTGGACGACTCCGACTCCAAGGAGTCGCCTCGGGTCGGCGACGGCGTGGTGGTGCTGGATCGCACCCGCAGCGTCGAGTACGCGTCGCCCAACGCGGTGTCGGCGTTGCACCGGATGGGCGTCCACGCCAACACCGAGGGGCGCCGCCTCGGCGAGGTCGGCCTGGAAGACGAACCGATCCGCGACGCCTTCACGGTGGGCAAGCCCATCACCCAGGAGGTTGAGCGCGGCGACGTCATCGTCCTCCTGCGGTGCATCCCCATGCTCGACTCCCAGGGCGTGTCGGGCGCGGTGGTCCTTTTCCGCGACGTCACCGAGGTGCGCATCCGAGACCGACTGCTCATGTCGAAGGACGCCACGATCCGCGAGATCCACCACCGGGTGAAGAACAACCTCCAGACGATCTCCTCCCTCCTCCAGCTCCAGGGCCGTCGCACCGGCAGCACCGATGCCAAGGCCGCCATCGCCGAGTCGGTCCGGCGCATCTCCTCCATCGCCCTGGTCCACGAGACGCTCGCCCGCGAGGCGGGTGAGGAGGTCGCCTTCACCGAGATCCTGCGCCCGCTGGTGCAGATGGTGAACGAAGCCGTCACCTCACCCGACCGCAGGATCGAGTTCGAGGTCACGGGCGACGCCGGCACGCTCCCGGCCCAGGTGGCCACGCCCATGGCCGTGGTCCTCACCGAACTGCTCCAGAACACCGCCGACCACGCGTTCCCGCTGGGCACCCGCCTCTACGAGCCGGCCCACGTTCAGATCGACCTCTCACGAGACCACTACGAGCTGGTGGTGAAGGTCGTCGACAACGGCGTGGGCGTGCCCGAGGGCTTCACCGTGGAAGACGCCAAGGGCCTCGGCTTCTCCATCGTGCGGGCCCTGGTCACCTCCGACCTCAAGGGCAGCATCGAGCTCCACAGCCCGGTGCAGGGCTCAGGCACCGAGGTCCACCTGCACGTCCCCCTCTCCGCCTTCGCGAACTGACTGAGCCAGACGCGACGAATGCCGGCCTTGGGGCCGGCATTCGTGTGACAGCTTCGTGGTTCACCCCGTCCGCCCGACGGAGAGATGGCGGCTCCGTGGAGCGCCTCGGGATCAGGCGGTGCGCCGGCCCCGGTTGTTGAACTTCTTGCGCAGCTGGCGGCGCTCCTCCTCGGAGGTGCCGCCCCAGATGCCGGAATCCTGGTTGGTGGCGATGGCGAACTCGAGGCAGGCGGTCTGGGACTCGCACTGCTGGCACACGGCCTTGGCGTTGGCGATCTGCTCGATGGCCGGGCCGGTGGTGCCGACCGGGAAGAAGAGATCCGGGTCGGTGTCGCGGCACGCGGCGGTGCGACGCCACTCGTCGGACTCGATCGTGAGCGTCAAAAGGTGAGCAGAGCTGAGGGCCACGGTGCCTCCAAGGTTTGGGTCACGTCGGCGGGAAGTTCGTGACCGGGTTCACATGCCGTTCCGACCCAGTAAGGGCGGGGGTTCGGACGGCGCGCTCAGGACACGGTACCGGTGGTTGCATACTCCTGCAAGCACTTTTTGGCCGAATCTTCACACATCGGTCACACCGTGCTCGGATGGG
>JAAZBK010000513.1 GCA_012513855.1 Acidimicrobiales bacterium | reverse complement strand
GTGCTCGTCGACCACCACCCGCACCGTCGGGCCGAGCTTCGCCACGATGCGGTCGCGCTGGCGCTCCGGGATCGACGGCGACCCGGCCACGTCGAGCGTCAGCTCCACCCGGGTGGCCACCTTGTTGGCGTGCTGGCCGCCGGGACCCCCGGACGCGCTGAAGCGCACCTCGATCTCGGTGAGCGGAATCCGGACCTGACGGTTGACCACCAGGTGGGTCTCGGGTCCGCTCGCCCGTTGGCGTGCACCGTCGGCCATGTCCCCATGGTCGCGCTCCAGCCTCGCCGTGACCTGCGCATTCCTCCGGCGTACCGTGACGCCATGGAGATCAACGGTTCGACCATCCTCGTCACGGGTGCCAGCGGTGGCCTCGGCAACGCGATGTGTCGGGAGCTGGCCGAGCGGGGCGCCAACCTCGTGATCACGGCACGACGTCGGACCTTGCTAGAGGAGCTGGCGGCCGACACCGGGGCCGAGGTGTTGGTGGCCGACCTCACCGACCGTGCCGATCTGCGCCGCATCGCCGACCGGGCCGCGAGCTGCGACGTCCTGGTGGCCAACGCCGGGGTGGGCCAGGACCCGCCCCTGGCCGAGCTGACCGAGGAGTCCATCGACTTCTCCATCGACGTCAACCTCCGCGCCCCGATCGTGCTGGCCCATCGCTTCGCCACCGATCACATCGCAGCTGGGACGCCGGGGCACATCGTCCTGATCGGTTCGCTGGCCGGCATGGCGGCCAGCCCCGGGACGCGCATGTACAACGCCACCAAGTTCGGGCTGCGTGGCTTCGCCCTCTCCTTCTGCCAGGAGCTCGAGGGAACGGTGGTGGGCTGCACCCACGTGGCTCCCGGGTTCATCCGAGACGCCGGCATGTTCGCCAACAACGATGTGGAGCTACCCCAGGGCGTGCGCACCAAGGTCCCGGCCGACGTCGCCTCCGGCGTGGTGAAGGCCATCACCAACGGTCCCACCGAGGTGTTCGTGTCGCCACCCGAGCTGCGGGTGGCCTCCACCATCGGCACCGTCGCCCCGGCCCTGGCCGCGCTGGTCCAGCGCAAGCTCGGCGTGTCGGAGCGCACCGGGTCCTGACGAGTGTCCACCAGTTCCCTGACCGACCACGTGGTGGCGTTGTGGCGACTCCAGTCGCGCTACGCCGACGTGGTCACCCGCCGGGCGTGGGGAGAGCTGGGTCACCTGTTCCTGCCCGAGACCACCGTCCACATCGACACCGTCACCAACCCGCCCCGCACGATCGTGGGACCGGACGAGTTCGCGTCGGTCATCGGGGCCGCCATCGAGCGGTTCGACCACTTCACGTTCGTGATCCTCAACACCGTGGTCGACGTCGACGAGGTGGCGTTGGCTGCGGGCGGCGGGCCGGGTCAGCCGCTCACGGCCACCGGCCGGATCTTCATGTGCGAGATCCGCCACGACGCCGCCACCGACATCTGGCAGAACGCCCACGGCGTCTACTCGGACCGCTACGTGTGGTTGGAGGGTGACACCGGCGGTTGGCGCTTCGCCGAGCGGCGCTACCGGTCGATGGCCCGCACCGGCCCCGACGGCGCAGTGTTC
>JAAZBK010000103.1 GCA_012513855.1 Acidimicrobiales bacterium | reverse complement strand
ACGTCGACGCCAGCCGGCGCCTTCACGTAGCCGAAGCGGACGTTGAAGCCGTGAGCGAAGAACAGGGCGTCGCCCTCGTTCAGGTTGGGGGCCACGTCGGTGGCGTAGACCTCGGCGATCTCGGTGTCGGGCAGCAGCATCATGATCACGTCGGCTTCGGCGGCGGCCTCGGCGTTGGAGAGCACCTTGAGCCCGGCCTCCTCGGCCTTGGCCCGCGACGACGAGCCCTCGCGCAGGCCCACCCGCACGTCTATGCCCGACTCCTTGAGGTTCAGCGCGTGGGCGTGGCCCTGGGAGCCGTAGCCCAGCACCGCCACCTTGCGGCCGGCGATCTTGGACCGGTCGGCGTCCTTCTCGTAGTAGACGTTGGCCATCGTGATTCTCTCGTGCTCTCGTGTGGGAGCCGGGCGACGATCAGCCGCACGGCAGGGGCGTACAGGGTTGTTTCTAGGTGGTCTCTGGTCCCGTGGGCCAGACGACCGGGTGCCGGAGGACGGTCAGGAGACCTTGCCCTTGACCGCCGAGACGGCGTGTAGCCGGGTCGGCTCGCGGTCGAGCTTGGGCAGGGCGACGCGGCCGGTTCGCTGGAGGTCGACGATGCCGAACGGCCGGAGCAGCTCCTCGAAGTCGTCGATCTTGGTGGGATGGCCCTCCAGCGAGACGGTGAGGGCCTCGTTGGTGACGGCCACGATCTTGCCCTCGAAGATGCGGGTGAGCTCGGCCACCTGTGGACGTTCGTTGACCGATGCGTGGACGGTGGCGAGCAGCAGCTCGCGCTCCACCGCGTGGCGGGGATCCAGCTCGGTGATCTTGACCACGTTGATGAGCTTGTTCAGCTGCTTGACGATCTGCTCCAGCGGCGCCGACTCCACGTCGACCACGATGGTGATGCGGCTGAAGCGCTCGTCGTCGGTGGGCGCCACGGCCAGGGAGTAGATGTTGTAGGCCCGGCGGCTGAACAGGTTGACCACCCGGGCGAGGACGCCGGCCTTGTTCTCGACAAGGACCGACAGGGTGTGGTGACGGACCTCGTTCACTGTCCCCCCTCCCCGGTGCCGGGGCCGCCCGCCCTCACCTGGAACGGCGGGACCTGGACGTCTGAGTTCGACTTGCCGGCCGGGACCATCGGGAAGACCTTCTCGGCCGCGTCGGTGCGGAACTCGACCACCACCGGGCGGTCGTCGATGGCGTTGGCCTTGTCGATGGTGGGCTGGATGTCGTCGGGGTGCTCGACCCGGAAGGCCACGCAGCCCATCGCCTCGGCCCACTTCACGTAGTCGGGGAGGTCGGGTGAGAGGTAGACCTCGGAGTAGCGCTCCTCGTAGAACATCTCCTGCCACTGGCGCACCATGCCGAGGTAGGCGTTGTTGAGGATGGCGATCTTGACCGGGATGCGCTCGGCCGCAGCGGTCACCAGCTCCTGGGCGGTCATCTGGAAGCAGCCGTCGCCGTCGATGGCCCAGACCATGCGATCGGGCCGGCCCACCTTGGCGCCGATGGCGGCCGGGACCGAGAAGCCCATGGTGCCGAGGCCGCCGGAGTTGATCCAGGTGTAGGGGTGGCGGAACTTCCAGTACTGGCTGGTCCACATCTGGTGCTGGCCGACGCCGCTGGCCACGATGCAGTCCTCGGGAGCGGAGTCGCGCAGCGCCTCCAGAACGGCCTGGGGCTTGAGCGCCTCGCCGTCCTCGTGCGCCTCGTAGGCCAGCGGGTACAGCTCCTGCCAGCCCGACAGGGTCGACCGCCAGGCGGTGAGGTCGGGTTTGGCGGCACCGCCGTCGAGCAGCGTGCGGATGGCGGCCACCAGCTCGACGATGATCTTGTTGCAGTCGCCCACGATCGGGACGTCGGGGCGCCGGACCTTGCCGAGCTCGGCGGGATCGATGTCGGCGTGGATGACCTTGGCGCCGGGTGCGAACTCCCCGACCTTGCCGGTGACCCGGTCGTCGAAGCGGCTGCCGAGGGCGATCAGCAGGTCGGACTCCTGCATAGACATGATCGCCGTGTAGTTGCCGTGCATGCCGGGCATGCCCAGGCACAGCGGATGGTCGTCGGGGAACGCACCCCGGGCCATAAGGGTGGTGACCACGGGCAGGTCGAGCAGCTCGGCCAGCTCCCGCAGCGCCTCGGCGGCCCGAGCCTTGAGGATGCCGCCACCCGCATAGATCACCGGCCGCTCCGAGGCCAGGATCAGCTCGGCGGCCTCCTTGATCTTCTTGGGATGGCCGGTGGTGGTGGGCTTGTAGCCCGGCAGTCCGGCCGCCACCTCGGCGTCGGTGGGCCAGTACCACTCCATGGCCGACCGGGGGTTGGTGGGATCGACGATGTCCTTGGGGATGTCGACCAGCACCGGCCCGGGCCGGCCGGTGGTGGCGATGTGGAACGCCTCACGGATGGCACGAGGGATGTCGGCGGCCTCGGTGACCAGGAAGTTGTGCTTGGTGACCGACTGGGTGATCCCGGTGATGTCGGCCTCCTGGAAGGCGTCGGTGCCGATGGCCGAGGTGGGCACCTGCCCGGTGATGCACACCATGGGCACCGAGTCCATGAACGCGTCGGCGAGCGGCGTGACGATGTTGGTGGCGCCGGGGCCGCTGGTGACCATGGCGACGCCGGGCTTCCCGGTGGCGTGGGCGTAGCCCTCGGCCATGTGGCCGGCACCCTGCTCGTGGCGCACGAGGATGTGGCGGATCGGAGAGTCGATGATCGGGTCGTACACCGGCAGGATCGCACCGCCGGGCAGGCCGAAGATCACCTCCACGCCCTCCATCTCGAGGGCCTTGATCAGGGCTTGGCCTCCGTTGAGCTGCATTGGTCTCGCTCCAGTTGTGACGCGTTGTGCGGTTTGCGTTGCGTTCGGGTGGGGTCGTTCGGGGACTGCGGTACTGCCTACGAGCGCCGAACGCAGTCTGGCCGGTGCCGGTTCGACCCCGAAAACTGCGACGACCTCCCGTTTGGGAGGTCGAGGGGCGCACGCGGTGAGACGGTTCGACGTGCGCTACGAAATTACTACGAGGAGGGTCGAGGTCGTCATCGCCCGACATCGTGCCAGAGCCCGGCCGAATCGGCAAACGGACTT
>JAAZBK010000102.1 GCA_012513855.1 Acidimicrobiales bacterium | reverse complement strand
CTGTGGACCGCCCTCGACTGGCTGGAGGAGCGGCTGGCTGGCCAGCGCTACCTCATGGGCGACTCCGTCACCGAAGCCGACGTACGCCTGTTCACCACGTTGGCGCGCTTCGACGCGGTGTACCACGGCCACTTCAAGTGCAATCGTCAGAAGCTCGCAGAGATGCCGGTACTGTGGGCCTACGCCCGCGACCTCTTCCAGACGCCCGGCTTCGGCGACACCATCGACTTCGTCCAGATCAAGAGCCACTACTACGAGGTCCACCGCGACGTGAACCCCAGCGGGACGGTGCCGTCGGGCCCGGACCTCAGCGGATGGCTGACCGAACACGGCCGGGAGTCGCTCGGCGGTCGCCCCTTCGGCGACGGCACCTCGCCGGGCCCGCTCCCCGAAGCCGAGAGGGTCCCGCCCTCTCACTCCGCCGGATGAAGGCGGCGCGCGGCGAGGCCGAGCCCGGAGGTCGAACTAGCCGGCCTCGACGGCACCGCCCCCGGCCAGGAGCTCCCGATACCACTCCGCGCTGCTCTTGAGCGTTCGCTGCTGGGTCTCGAAGTCGACGTGGACGATCCCGAACCGGGACTCGTATCCCTCGGCCCACTCGAAGTTGTCCATGAGCGACCAGACGAAGTAGCCGCGCACCTCGACGCCTTCGGTTCGGGCTAGAGCCGTGGCGGCCACGTGGTCCCGCAGGAACCGCACCCGGGCGGGGTCGTCGACCACCCCGTCGACCGGAGCGCGGTCGGGGTCTTGGAAGGCCGCGCCGTTCTCGTCGACGAACAGACCGACCGGTCCCGCCACCGTCGCGGCCTGGTGCAGAACCTCGGTGAGGCCGTCGGGCTCGACCGCCCACCCCAGGGCGGTGTGCTCCCCCGGGGGTTCGACGGACAGCACATCTGGCGACCCCGGCCACATGCCGTTCTCGGCCGAGGCTCCCGCCTCGTGGCGGACGTGGTGGCGCCGGTAGTAGTTGAGGCCGAGGGCGTCGACCGGTTGCGAGATGACGGCCATGTCGGTGTCGCCCACGTGGTCGTCGAAGCCGAGCGGTGCCAGATCGGCCCGGACGTCGTCGGGATAGGTGCCGCGGAAGACGGGATCCCACCACAGACGGTTGGCGATGCCGTCGACCCTGCGGGCGGCGTCGTGGTCCTCTGGACGATCGCCCGCCGCCACCACCGGGTAGGGGTTCAGCGTGAGACCGACACCGCCCGTCACGCCGGCGTCGCGCAGGGCGGCCACCCCCAGGCCGTGCGCCAGCAGGAGGTGGTGGGCGGCCGCCACCGCAGCGGAGGGATCGCGGAGGCCCGGCGCGTGGACCCCGGCGGAGTATCCGAGGATGGCCGAGCACCACGGCTCGTTCACCGTGCTCCAGCGCACCACCCGGTCGCCCAGCCGGTCGGCCACCAGCGCCGCGTAGTCGGCGAAGCGCAGAGCCGTCTCCCGCGCCGGCCACCCGCCCCGGTCCTCGAGCTCCTGGGGCAGGTCCCAGTGGTAGAGGGTCACCACCGGGTCGATCCCGCGGCGCAGGAGCTCGTCGACCAGCCGGTCGTAGAAGTCGAGGCCCCGTTGGTTCGCCGGGCCCTCACCTCCGGGTTGGACCCGAGGCCAGGAGATCGAGAACCGGTAGGCGTCCACGCCCAGAGAGGCGATGAGCGCCACGTCGTCGACCATCCGCCGTCGGTGATCGGCCGCCACCTCGCCACCCACGCCGCCCCGGACCCGGCCCGGGGTGGCGGCGAACGTGTCCCAGATGGAGCGGCCGCCGCCGTCGAGGTCGACTCGACCCTCGATCTGGTAGGCGGAGGTGGAGACGCCCCACACGAAGTCGGGCGGCAGGTCGGTCCGGACGGTCACCCCGACCCCCGGACCGCCAGCCCGGAGTCGACGTCGAAGAACTGGAGCTGATCGGTCCGCACCGAGAGCGTGACCTGTTCTCCGCCTCGTACCCGGCTGTGCGGGTCGAAGCGGGCCACGAGGGTGGCTCGACCGACGGCAGCTTGCTGCTCGAGCTTGGCCACCACGGACTCGTCGCTCTTGGCCGCCAGGTCACGGACGTCGTCGGTCACCACCGGTCGAGCCTCGATCTCGACGTGGACCAGGATCTCGGCACCGAGCGCTTCCCGCCGCTCGACGATCCCGGTGACGGTGCCCACCGGCCCGGCGTCGAGCCGCTCGACGCCGGCGTCGTCGAGCGCCTCGGCCCGGATCCCGACGATGACGGGCTTGCCGGCGTAGGCCGCCAGCCCCGGCCGGGACGCAACCAGCTCCGGGGGGAGCTCCAAGCGCTGGGCGCCCAGTTCGATGGAGTGGCCGCCATCGGGCCCTCGCTGCAGGGTGCCCTCCACCAGGTTCATCGACGGCGACCCCGTGAACGCGGCCACGAAGGTGTTGTCGGGCTCCGCGTAGAGGACCTCGGGTGGGGCCACCTGCTGGAGCCGTCCGTCCTTCAACACGGCCACCCGGTGGCCCATCGTCATCGCCTCCACCTGGTCGTGGGTGACGTAGATGGTGGTGGTGGCGAGGGACTGCTGGAGGTTGGAGATCTCGGTGCGCATCTGGACGCGCAGCTTGGCGTCGAGGTTGGACAGCGGTTCGTCCATGAGGAACACGGCGGGGTCTCGCACGATGGCCCGGCCCATGGCCACCCGCTGACGTTGGCCGCCCGAGAGCTGCCCCGGTTTGGAGTCGAGCCACGGCTCCAGCTGGAGGAGCCGGGCTGCCTCGTCGACCCGCTGGTTCAGCTCGTCCTTCGGCACCCGGGCCAGCTTGAGGGCGAACCCGATGTTCTGCCGCACCGACATGTGCGGGTACAGCGCGTAGTTCTGGAACACCATCGCTATGTCTCGGTCCTTGGGCGGGAGGTGGTTCACCACGCGGTCGCCGATGCGCAGCTCGCCGCCGGTGATCTCCTCCAGACCGGCCGCCATCCGCAGGGCGGTCGACTTGCCGCAGCCCGACGGGCCCACCAGCACCAGCAGCTCGCCGTCGGCGATGTCGAGCGACAGGTCGCGGATGCCGACGTAGCCGTTGGGGTACACCTTGGTGACCTCGTCGAACGTCACGGATGCCACTGGAACCTCCAGGTCGGGTGGTGGAGCCGGCGGGTCATCCCTTGACCGATCCAGCGAGCAGGCCCCGCACGAAGTAGCGCTGCAGGGAGAAGAAGACGGCCAGCGGGAGGGCTATGGATACGAAGGCGGCCGCGGTGAGGAGGTGCCAGTCCTGGCCCCGCCCTCCCGAGAGGGAGGCGAGCCTGACGGTGAGCGGGGCGTTGTCCCTCGCTCCGCCCACGAAGGTGACGGCCACCAGGTAGTCGTTCCAGACCCACAGGAACTGGAAGATGGCGAAGGCCGCCAGCGCCGGCACCGACAGCGGGAGCACCATCCGCCAGAAGATGGTGAGGTGGTCGGCTCCGTCGATCCGGGCCGCCTCGATCAGGTCCTTGGGCAGCGCCGCGAAGTAGTTGTGCAACAAGAAGATGGCGAGCGGGAGCCCGAACGCGATGTGGGTCAGCCAGACCGCGGTGGGCGTTCCGTTCAGGTCGAGGTCGGGGAACAGCGTGAGGGTCTCGCCGAACACGGTGAGGTGGGCGCCGCCGGTGTAGAGCTGGAGGAGCGGCACCAGCGAGAGCTGGAGCGGCACCACCAGGAGCCCGACCACCACCACGAACAGGGTGCGCCGGCCGGGAAACTCCATCCACGCGAACGCATAGGCGGCGAAGGCCGCGAACGCGATCGGGATGATGGTGGCGGGGACGGTGATGGCCACCGAGTTCCAGAAGTGCTGCCACAGATCGGGAGCGTCGGTTCCCTGGGTGGAGAACACGGCCCGGTAGTTGTCGAGGGTGAGCTGCGGGTCGGTGACCACGGTCCACCACCCGGTGCGCTTGACCGCCCGCTCCTCACGGAACGAAGACACCAGCATGCCCATCGTCGGCAGGCTCCACAGCGCCACCAGGAACCAGAGGACCCCGGTGGGCACCGCGCTCAGGACCCCGTAGAGCCCGCGCCGCGTCCTGCGAGGCGCTGACGGCTGGGCAGCGTTCCCCGACGGCGAAGACGGTGTGGTCGACGTCGTGGCGGTCATGTCGCCTCCTCCCGCCGGGCTCGCCTGGCGTTGATGAACATGAGCGGTACGACGGCGAGGAACAGCAGCACCGCCAGCGCGGAGCCGACGCCGATGTCTCGGGCGATGAACGCCTCGTCGAACATCCGGTTGGCGATCACGTCGGTGCCCGACAGGCCGTTGGTCATCACCTTGACGATGTCGTACACCTTCAGCACCAGGATGATCAGCGTGGTGATCACCACGGCCACCGTGCTCCTCACGTAGGGCAGCGTGACCCGCCAGAAGGCCTGGGCCTCGGTGGCGCCGTCGACCAGCGCGGCCTCGCGCAGCTCCGACGGCACTCCCTTGATGGCGGCCGACAGGACCACCATGGCGAAGCCGGTCTGGATCCAGATCATGATCACCATCAGGAAGAGGGAGTTCCACGGCCGCTGGCTGGTCCAGGCCTGGGGCACGCCGCCGAGCGCCACCCACGCCGCGTTCAACACACCGATCTGGCTCGACCCCGCCGGCTCCCATGCGTACACGAAGCGCCAGATGACCGAGGCCCCCACGAAGCTGATGGCCATGGGCAGGAAGATCAGCGACTTGGCCACCGATTCGCCGCGGGCGCGGTCGGCCAGCACCGCGATGGCGAGGCCGAGGACGGTGCTGACCCCGGTGACGATGACCACCCAGAACACGTTGTTCCAGATCACGCCGCGCATGGCCCCGACCATGGCGAGCACCACCAGCGACGCGGCCGCCGAGAGGGAGATCACCGGCACCGGGGCGCTGAGGTCGATGGCGTAGCGACCACCCCGGCTGCGGGCCACGGTGACCAGCACCGCTATCAGGGCGATCACCGCCGCGGCGATGAACAACCGGCTGGTGAAGATGTTGCCGAAGCCGGTCCAGGAGAAGATCGTGCGGTCGCCGAAGATCTCCCGGTAGTTGCCGAAGCCGATGAACTCCTCGCTCCGCCGGCTGCGCAGGCTCAGGTAGCCGGTGCGGATGGTGGGGATCACCAGGCCCACCGACAAGAAGAGGAGCGCCGGGAACAGGAACACCGCTGGTCGGAGCCGATCGGCCAGCCGCTGGGCCCGCTCTCGCGACAGAGGCCGGCGGCCGACGACCAGGCCGCCGAGCAGTGCCCCTAGGAGGGCACCGCCCAGCGGCCACAGGGGACCACCGAGGAACCACCCGCCGCTGTTGGCGAGTGCTCCGACGACCACTCCCAGCACCCCGCCGGTGATCGTGGCGAAGAGGCGGTACCTGCGCACCGCCTGGTCCAACACGAGGTTGGCCGCCACGAAGAGGGCCACGGTCACCACGACCGCGACCACCACACCGGCGAGGCTGGGGATCAGCTCCGACACCTGGTCGTCGACTTCTCGGAGATCTCTCGGATCAGCCGATCACTCGGGCCAGCTGGCCTCGACGTCGTCGAGGGCCTCCTGTACCGACTTGTTGCCAGACGTGATGTCGACCGCGGCCGTCCAGAAGGTTCCGGCTCCGACCTCACCGGGCATCAGGTCGCTGGCATCGAAGCGGGCCGGGTCGGCCTCCGCCAGGATCTCCGCGAAGGTCTGCTCGATCTCGGTCGGGTACTTCGACACGTCGGTGTTCTTGTTCGGCGACAGGAAGCCACCTGTGGGGGCCCGGTCGTCGGCGAACTGCGTGCCGGCGAGGAACTCGAGCGCCTGGATCACCTCGGGATCGTCGGAGAAGGCCACTGCGTAGATGCCACCGGTGAGGGTGACCTGTCCGAAGTCCTGGTCGGCGAAGGTGGGCAGGTAGAAGGCGTTGACCTCGCCTTCGGCCCCGATCTCGGTGCCGTCAGGCCAGTTGGCCGCGTAGAAGTTGCCCTGGCGGTGCATCATGCACTCGTCCTCGAGCAACGGCAGGCCGGCGTCGGCGAAGGGGATGTCGGCCACGTTCTGGACGTTGCCCCGGACCATGCCCTCCTTGGCCCACAGGTCGTAGACGTACTGGACGACCTCGACCACCTGCGGATCGTTGAACGGGATCTCGTGGTTGACCCACTGGTCGTAGACCTCGGGGCCCTTGAGCCGCAGCATGAAGTCCTCGACCCAGTCGGTGAAGGGCCAGCCGGTGGCGGCGTCGGAGCCGATGCCCACGCAGAACGGGGTCTGGCCCGCGGCGATCATGGTGTCGGCCAGCGCCAACAGGTCCTCCATGGTCTCGGGGACCTCGTAGCCGTTCTCCTCGAAGTCGTCGGGGCTGTACCAGACCAGGCTCTTGAGGTCGGCCTTCACCGGCACGCCGTAGACCTCACCGTCGACGGTGGCGAGGTCGATCATGCCCTGGTCGAAGTTGTCCTCCATGATGCTCACGACGCTCTCGGGCAGCGCCACGGCGTCGGGGGCGAAGTCGCGGATCTTGCCGGGCTGGGGGAAGAAGGCGATGTCGGGTGGATCGCCGCCGTCGACCCGGGTACCGATCAGCTGCTCGAAGCTGCGGTCGCCCGTGTAGTCGATGGTGATGCCGGTGTCCTCCTCGAAGGCCGCGAAGGCGTCGACCAGGCCCTGGGCCTCGCCTTCGACCTCGGGTCCGAACATGGTGACGGACTGACCGGAGGTGTCACCTCCGTTGCCGCCCGTGGAGGTGTCGTCGCCGTCGTCGTCGTCGGCGCACCCCGCTCCGAGCAGGGCGAATACGAGCACGGCGACGGCCAGCAGGCCGGCCCTGGAGCTTGTTCTGGCTTTCATTGGTTGTCCCCTGGGTTGGTGGATGTTCCGACCGACCTTCAGGCCGGTGCGGTGGTGTCCCGCACGACCAGCTCGAGCTCGAGCTCGTGTTGGACGGCGGTGGGTGGTTCGCTCCCCTGGAGCGAATCGAGCAGCAGGCGGGCTCCGAGGAACCCGCTCTCGAACAATGGCTGGCGGATGGTGGTGAGCCCGGCGTACGCCGACACCTCGACGTCGTCGAAGCCGATCACCGACAGGTCGTCGGGGACCTTCACGCCGAGGGCCCGGGCGGCCTCGATCACCCCCAGCGCCTGGACGTCGGAACTGGCGAAGATGGCGGTGGGAGGTTCGGGCGACGAGATGAGCTGGCTGCTGAGCCGCAGCGCAACGTCGCGGTCGTGGGCCCCGTGGCGGAGGAGGGCGGGGTCGAACGCGATGCCGGCCTCGGCCAACGCCTCCCGGTAGCCCTGCTCCCGGTTGGCCGACGACACGAAGCCGAGCGGGTTGGTGGGAGCGTCGCCGATGAAGCCGATGCGCCGGTGACCCAGCTCCAACAGGTGGCCGGTGGCCAGCCTGGCCCCGGCGACGTCGTCTATGCGCACCACCGGGACCCCGTCGCCCGCCGAGTCGACCAGCACCACGGGAACCCCGGCGTCGACGATGGCCTCCAGCGCCTCGGGCGGAGGGGGGAGCGACACGATGAGCAGCCCGTCGGCGCGATCCCTGCGGGTGAGGGTGGCCAGGAACTCGTCGCGGTGGACCGGGGTCTCGACGTTGAAGAGCATGAGGTCGTAGCGGCTGTCGTCGAGGGCGGCGGCCACGCCGCGCATCCGCTCCACCGCCG
>JAAZBK010000101.1 GCA_012513855.1 Acidimicrobiales bacterium | reverse complement strand
CGCCGCCCGCTTCGATCAGGTGGTGACGGTCGAGGACGGACTCCGCGAGGGCGGCATCGGGAGCAACATCGCCCTGGAGCTGGCGAGTCGGGCCCGACCCGACGGCTCGGGACCCAGGGTCACCGTGCGCGGCACGCCCACCGAGTTCCTGCCCCACGGCGACCCCGAGCCCATCCTCGCTTCGTTGGGCCTCGACGCCGCCGGCATAGCCGCCACCGCCAAGCAGACCCTCACCTGACCGAACCTCAGGCGGGCCCTCATCTTGGGCGGGCCCTCCTCCTGGGCGGGCCAAACGAGCCCGATGAGAGACCGCCGACCTCGCTCTGGACGTACGAGCACGTTCCTCCTGCACCCGACCGACCAGCAGCGACCAGAGCCGGACCCGCCAGACACCCGGTGACCAAGTGAGGTCGGGCAGGAGGAACGCGCGCAGGGAGGAGGACGAGGTCCCCAGGCGGTCGCTCATCTTGGGCGGGATAGTTGACAAGTTACCCGTGGGTAGGTAGATGATGTGTCGTACGTCACCTCGCGATGCTGGGGGTGGCGCCACGCCCCCAATCCCCCGGAGGAACCATGTCGGACACCTTGCGTCGCCGCTCTTCGAGGCGCGGCCCGATCGCCTTGGCCGTGGCCCTGATCACCCTGCTCTCGTTGTCGGCCTGCGATCCGCCCACGCCGGACCAGGACGACTTCTACCAGCCGCCATCGCCGCTCCCCGCCGGCCAGCCCGGCGACGTCATCCGCTCCCGCGCCGCCACCTTCACGCTCGACCCGATCGACAAGACGCCGGTCCCGGGCGTCACGTCGACCCAGGTCCTGTACCGGTCGACCAACGCCCTCGGCCAGCCCAACGCGGTGTCGGGCACCGTGCTCGTCCCCACCACGCCGTGGATCGGCATCGGCAGCCGCCCGCTGCTCTCGTGGGCCGTCGGCACGCGCGGCGTCGGCGACGCCTGTGCGCCGTCGTACACCCTGTCCCAGGGCGCCGACTACGAGATGCTGTTCATCAAGGCCGCGCTGGACCGTGGCTGGGCCGTGGCGGTCAGCGACTACGAAGGCCTCGGCACCCCCGGCCAGCACACCTACGTGGTCGGGCAGTCGGAGGGCAGGGCCGTCCTCGACGTGGCCCGCGCCGCTCAGCGCCTGCCGGGTTCGGGCCTCTCGGCGAGCAGCCCCGTCGGTCTCATGGGGTACTCCCAGGGCGGCGGCGCGGTGGGCTGGGCGGCCGAACTGGCCGGCAGCTACGCGCCGGAGCTGAACATCAAGGGCACTGCGGCTGGCGGGATCCCCGGCGACCTGCCGGCCGTGGCCGAGTTCGTCGAGGGCGGACCGGTGGTCGCCCTGGCCCTGCTGGCCTCGATCGGCCTCGACGCGGCCTACCCGGAGCTCGACCTGGAGACCTACCTGAACGACAACGGTCGGGCGCTCATGGAGAAGGCCGAGGACCTCTGCCTGGTGAGCGTCGACGGGATCGCCACCCTCGGCGAGACCATCTTCACCAGCCGCATGGACTACGTGCACACCGATCCGCTGGCCTCACCGGCGTGGCAGGCCCGTCTCGACGAGAACCAGCTCGGTTCCACCAAGCCGAAGGGTCCCGTCTTCCAGTACCACGGCGGGGTCGACGAGATGGTGCCGTTCGCCCAGGCTCGCGACCTCCGTCGCAGCTGGTGCGACGAGGGCGCCACCGTCACCTGGGCCGTCCTCCCCGGCGAGCACGTGCTGGGCATGGTCGAGGGCGTGGTGCCCGCGCTCGACTGGCTGTCGCTGCGCTTCGCCGGGGTGCCGACGTTCGGCAACTGCTACCTGCCGTAGCGACCGACCTGTCGAGAACGCACCGGGGCCCGTCAGACGCTCGTCTGGCGGGCCCCGCCGCGCCCCGGGACAGACCAGACGTCTCCTGGTAGAAGGGATCTCTACTGGTAGAAGGGGTTCTCGCCGGCCGCGTGGTCGGTGGAGTCGACCACCTCGGTGATCTCGGGCACGTACTCCTTGATGGCCTTCTCGATGCCCTCTCGGAGGGTGATCGCGCTCACGGCGCATCCCTGGCAGCCGCCACCCATCGAGACCACCGCCTTGTGGTCGTCGATCACCTCGACCAAGGTGGCGAACCCGCCGTGGGAGGCCAGCGCCGGGTTGATCTGCTGGGTGAGGAGCTGTTCGATGCGCTCCTCGATCGTGCCGGACAGCTCGACGTCGAGGTTGGCCAGCGGGTCTGGCCGGTTCGGGTTCCGGATCACCAGCCCGCCCTGGCCGGCGGCCGATGGCAGGTCGAGGGTGGCACCCCACAGCGAGTCGACGCTGTCGTTGGGGATCATCACCACCAGATCGCCCTGGTTGTAGACGAGATCGTCGTCGGTCGCGCTGGAGTGGTCCTCGAACGAGAGGTCGTAGGCGTACTCGACGCCCTGGATCCCCACCACCGCCACCCGCAGTCCGAGTGACTCGGGTTCGTCTTCGGCCGCGAGGATGCTCATCACCTGGCTGAGCGCCTCGGCGGTGATGCGAAGCGGAACGGCCTTGGCTTCGGGTTCGGCGGTCTGGGTGGCGGTGTCTTCCATGGCCGTACCAGGGTACCGGCCCCGGCGAGGTGCTCCCCCACCTGTGGCCCCGTAATGTCAGGGGCGTGCTCCTCGTCTTCGGCTTCAAGATCAGGCTCTCGACCACCGCCTCGCTGGTCTTCTTCTGCCCGTCGTGCGGCGGAGACCGCGCCGGCAGCCGGCGGAGCGCGCGCCGGTGGTTCACCCTCTTCTGGATCCCCGTGGTGCCTCTGAAGAGCGTCGGCGAGGTGGTCGAGTGCGAGACCTGCCACACCCGCTTCGACCCCACCGTGGCCGATCGGCCCACCACCGCCGACCTCCACGACGTGCTCTCCACCGCCGTTCGGGTCCTCAACGCCATGCTGGTGCGCACCGCCGAGCCCACCGACGGGCCGGCCGCAGAGGCCATCCGCAACGCCGCTGTGGCCCAGGTCCGAACGGCCATCCCCGAGTACGACCACGTCACGCTGTCGAGCGACGTCGCCTCGCTCGATCCCGCTCTGGCCGGCCAGTACGTCGGTCCGCTCGACGAGGGGCTCGCGGTCGGGGGCAAGGAGCTGCTGCTGTCGGACCTGGTCCGCGTCACGCTGGCCGGTGGGACCATCACCCCCGACCAACGCCGGGTGATCGACCACGCGGGCCGCGGGCTCGGTCTCACCCCGGCCCACGTCACCGGCATCGTCACCAGCGTGGTGGCCGCCCGCACCGCCGAACCCGGCTGACACCACCTGGAGGAGCCCGATGTCCCACATCGAGATCACGAACCACGACGACGGTCACCGGTTCAGTGCGTACCGGTCCGATCCCGCACCCGACACGGGCAGGTCGCCCGCCGGGGTGGTGGTGGTGCAGGAGATCTTCGGGGTCAACCAGCACATCCGCGACGTCGTAGACCGCTTCGGCGAAGCCGGCTTCGTGGCCGTGGCCCCCGCCCTCTTCGACCGGATCGAGACCGGGGCGGAGCTGGGCTACGACGAAGCGGGCATGAAGAAGGGCATCGAGCTGGCCTGGAACGGGCTGTCGCTCGAGCAGGCGGTGAGCGACATCGGCACCACCGCCGACGCGCTCGCGGAGGAGCTGGGAGGACCGACCCACGTCGGTGTGGTCGGGTTCTGCTACGGCGGCATGCTCACGGCGGCAGCCGCGGCACGCCTCCACACCCGGATCGGGGCCGCCGTCGCCTACTACCCGAGCATGGCGGCCGAGACCCTGGTCGACGACCGGGTCGAGGCACCGCTGCTGATCCACCTCGGAGACCTCGACCAGCGCGTCACCGTCGAGCACGGCAGGGAGCTGGCGGAGCGGTGGCCGAGCGCCGAGATCTACCGCTACGCCGACGCCGGCCACGGCTTCAACTGCGACCTGCGTCCCGGCTACCACGCCGATTCGGCGGCGGTGGCCTGGGAGCGCACGCTGACCTTCTTCGACCAGAACCTCGACACGCGGGCACCGTGACCCGGCCACGATGACCGTCCACGACCACGACGGCGTCAGCCACCACGGCCCCGACCACGATCCGGACACCGACCCGAATCCCGAGCGATCCGAGGCCGCGACGCCCCGGCACCGTCTCGACCACGGTCATGGTCACGACCACGGACACGGTGCGATGCGGGCGGGTGAACGCCACAAGGGCCGGCTGTTCCTGGCGTTCTGCATCCTGGCCGTGTTCATGGTGGTCGAGCTGGTGGCCGGCTTCGTCACCGGCTCGCTTGCCCTGCTGTCCGACGCCGGACACATGGTCACCGACGTCGCCGGCCTGGGCATGGCCCTGGCGGCCATCCAACTGGCGGGCCGGGGGTCGGCTCGATCGAACCGCACGTTCGGGCTCTACCGCCTGGAGATCCTGGCCGCGCTGGCCAACGCGGTTCTGTTGTTCGGGGTGGCGGGCTACGTGCTGGTCGAGGCGGTACGCCGCTTCGGCGACGCTCCCGACATCCAGAGCACCCCGCTGCTGGTGGTGGCCGTCCTGGGCCTGCTCGCCAACCTCGTCGCCTTCTGGCTCCTGCGCGAGGGATCCAAGGAGTCGATAAACGTCGAGGGCGCCTACCTCGAGGTGCTGGCCGACACGGTGGGGTCGGTGGGGGTCATCGTGGGAGCGCTGGTGATCCGGGCCACCGGCTGGATGTGGGTCGACCCGGTGATCGGCGTCGCCATCGGGCTCTGGGTGGTGCCGCGCACGTGGCGGCTGGCGTCGAGGGCGCTGCGGATCCTGATCCAGGCCGCACCCGAAGGGCTCGACATGGACCAGCTCCACCGCTCGCTGGCCACGCTCGAAGACGTGGTCGACGTGCACGACCTCCACGCGTGGACCCTCACGTCGGACATGGAGGTCGTGTCGGCCCACCTGATGGTGCGCAACGACGCCGACGCCCACGCCGTGCTCGACCAGGCCCGCCACCTGCTCCAGCGCGACTTCGACATCGACCACGCCACCCTCCAGGTCGAGCCCGAGGACCACACCGGCTGCGCCGACGTCACCTGGTAGGCGGGTCGGGGTTCGACCGCCGCGCTAGGGCTGCTCCACGTACTCGGGGTCGAGGTGGGTCACGGGGTCGTCGCCCATGAGGTGGCGGAGGGTGTTCTTCAGCTTCATCAGCTGGATGAAGATGTCGTGCTCCGGGTACAGGTCGGCATCCGCGGTCTGAGGCGACTTCCAGTAGAAGCTGAGCCAGTCCTGCACGCCCTCCATGCCGGCCCGGCGGGCCAGGTCCAAGAAGAGCGCCAGGTCGAGCACCAGCGGCGCGGCCAGGATGGAGTCGCGGCAGAGGAAGTCGACCTTGATCTGCATCTTGTAGCCGAGCCACCCGAAGATGTCGATGTTGTCCCACCCCTCCTTGTTGTCGCCGCGCGGGGGGTAGTAGTTGATGCGGACCACGTGGTGGATGTCGCCGTAGAGGTCGGGGTAGCGCTCGGGCTCGAAGATGGTGTCGAGCACGCCCAGCTTCGAGACCTCCTTGGCCTTGAACGACTCGGGGTCGTCGAGGACCTCGCCGTCGCGGTTGCCCAAGATGTTGGTGGAGTACCAGCCGTCGACGCCGAGCATGCGGGTCTTGAGCCCCGGGGCCAGGATGGTCTTCATCAGGGTCTGGCCGGTCTTGAAGTCCTTGCCGGTGACGGGGACCTTGTTCTGGGCCGCCAGCTCGAGGAGCGCCGGCGTGTCGAGGTTGAGGTTGGGGGCGCCGTTGGCCACCGGGATGCCCAGCTTGAGCAGGGCGTAGGCGTAGATCTGGCTGGGGGCGATGTCGGGATCCGAGTCCTTCAGGCCCTGCTCGAACGCGGCCAGGGTCTGGTGCACGGCGGTCGGCTCCCGGTACACCTCGGTGGACCCGCACCACACGGCGACCAGGCGGTCACAGCCGTTCTGCTCGCTGAAGCTGTTGATGTCGTTGGCGAGCTGCTCGGCGAGGTCCCACTTCGAGGCTCCCTCCTTGATGTGGTCGCCGTGCAGGTTCTTCACGTAGGCCTGCTCGAACACCGCGGTCATGGGCTTGATGGCCCGGAGCTCCTCGCCGAGCTGTTCGAGCATGTGGCCGTCGAGGACGCCCGCCCGACTCGCCGCCACGTAGGCGTCGTCCTCGAAGACGTCCCAGCCTCCGAACACGAGGTCGTCGAGGTTCGCCAGCGGGACGTAGTCGCTGATCAGCGGGACGTTCTCCTCGCTGCGGCCCCCGAGGCGGATCGTGCCCATCTGGGTGAGCGACCCGATCGGCTTGGCCAGGCCCTTGCGGACGGCCAGGCAGCCGGCGATGAAGGTGGTGCCGACGGCTCCCATTCCTGGCAGCAGCACACCGAGCTTCCCGGTGGCAGGGGCGATGTCGGCAGCTTGGGCGTTGGGCACGGGATCTCCAAAGGTCGGCGGAGCTCAGATCAGCGTCACGACGTTATGCGCGCCGCGCCGACCAGCCCCCACCGGGAGGTTCACCACCGCGAGCGCGACTCCTCGGCGAAGCCCTGGATCCCGTCGACGTGGTGGCGGGTGCCGTCCTCGGCGGTGACGTGACCGGACCACGTTCCGAACGCCTGGTGGACCTCGGTCCGCAGGACCAGGGCGTTCACCCGGGTGTGCTTGTCGTAGCGGGGGGTGAGGGTGAGGTCGAGCTCTCCTCCGGCGTCGGTGACGTGCCAGGGACGCATCGGGTCCTCCCACGAGTAGTCCCAGCGGAGCTCCTCGCCGATCTTGTTGAGGCGTCCGTCGACGATCACCCCGTTCTCGGTGTGGCCGGTCCCCTCGGTCCACTTGGCCCCCATCTGGATGCCGACCACGGTCCGGTCGTCGTTTGCCCGGCCGGCGCCTCCGGCCCAGTTCCAGCGGGTGGAGTAGGGCCAGCGGCCGCGACCGACGTCGAGCACGCCCCAGGCCTCCGGGTCGTCGGCTCGGTCTCCGCCGATGACGTGGGTCCGCTCGCCGATCCGCAGATGGCCGTGGGCCGGGCGCGCCTGGTGCTTGGAGGTGTACTGGAAGGTGGTCGACGACCACGGGATCACCACGTTGAGCGACTCGTGGCCTTCGGGCTGGTCGATGCGCACGTCGAGCTCGGCCGGCGACCCGTCGCGCTCGGTCCAGTTCGCGGTGATGACGGTGCCCGCCGGAGCACCGGCGGTGGCGGGCTCGTCGACGATGTCGAGCTGGAACCCCTTCTCCCTGAACCGGAGCGGCACCGTCCCGGGGCGATCCGGGAGCGAGATGCCGCGCGCACCAGGGTTGGGGCGGTCGTGGCCCCCCGACTCACCGGTGACCATGTCGTGCCACCACACGTTGGCGATCCCCAGGTAGTCGACGTCGGCGTAGGTCGTCGCGATCAGCAGGTCGCCGGCCAGCACCCCCCAGTAGTCCCACTTCTTCGTGCGACCCCACCGACCCCTGAGGTTCCCCGTGTGCAGCGGCTGACGGGACCAGCCCCGGGCTTCGGGGTTCAGGTGCTTGCCGTCGGGCATGCACAGGTCTACGGGCTCGGTGATCTCTCGCTCGTGCGTGGCCATCG
>JAAZBK010000512.1 GCA_012513855.1 Acidimicrobiales bacterium | reverse complement strand
GACCACCGTCGAGCACGCCGACCCGCTCGCGTTCCGTTCCGAAGGGGCGCCGAGCACGGCGTCGATCGTCCACCGCCACCAGCACCGGTGGGGCGACCAGGGTTGGATGGACCGGCGCCGGGGCACAGACCCCTGGACCGGCCCCATGTCGATCTACGAGGTACACGCCGGCTCGTGGCGGCGGGACCCGGCCGAGCCCGAGCGGGAGCGGACCTTCCGCGAGATCGCCCCGGAGCTGGCGGCCTACGTCACCGACCTCGGCTTCACCCACGTCGAGCTGATGCCGGTGATGGGCCACCCGTTCGGGGGCTCGTGGGGATACCAGGTCACGTCGTTCTTCGCTCCGGCCGCCAGGTGGGGCACCCCCGAGGACCTGGCCTTCCTGATCGACACCCTCCACCAGGCCGGCATCGGGGTGATCCTCGACTGGGTGCCCGCCCACTTCCCCAAGGACGAGTGGGCGCTCGCCCGCTTCGACGGCACCGCGCTCTACGAGCACCCCGACCCGCGCCGGGGCGAGCAGCCCGACTGGGGCACCTACGTGTTCGACCACGGCCGGGGCGGGGTGCGCAGCTTCCTGCTGTCCAGTGCCGAGTTCTGGCTGGAGCGCTTCCACGTCGACGGGCTGCGGGTCGACGCCGTCGCGTCGATGCTCTACCTGGACTACTCCCGCGCCGACGGCGAATGGCTGCCCAACCCCGAAGGCGGGCGCGAGAACCTCGACGCGGTGTCGCTGTTCCGCGCGCTCCACGACCTGGTCCACCAGCGCCACCCCGGCGCCATGGCCATCGCCGAGGAGTCGACCGCGTGGCCGGGCGTATCAGCGCCACCCGTTGACGGCGGTCTGGGCTTCGACGCCAAGTGGAACATGGGTTGGATGCACGACACCCTCGCCTACTTCGAGCGCGAGCCGATCCACCGCCGGTACCACCACCACGACCTCACGTTCTCGCTCCACTACGCGTTCAGCGAGCGGTTCGTCCTACCGCTCTCGCACGACGAGGTGGTGCACCTGAAGGGCTCGCTGCTCAACAAGATGCCGGGCGACCGCTGGCAGCGGTTCGCCAACCTGCGCGCCCTCTACGGCTGGATGTGGGCGCACCCCGGCAAGCAGCTCCTGTTCATGGGAGGCGAGCTGGCTCAGGAGGGCGAGTGGGACCACGACCGCTCGATCGACTGGCACGTTCTCGCCGACGGTGACCACGCCGGCGTGCAGCAGCTCGTCCGCGACCTGAACCGGTTCTACGCCGATCACCCGGCGCTGTGGTCGGCCGACGAGTCTCCCGCCGGGTTCGAGTGGCTGATCGGCGACGACGCCGACCAGAACGTGGCGGCGTTCCTACGCCGGGACCCCGGCGGCCACGACCTGGTGGTGTGCGTGGCCAACCTCTCTCCGGTCCCCCGCCATCGATACCGCGTCGGGGTCCCACAGCTCGGGGCCTGGCGCGAGCTGTTGAACACCGATGCCGGCCACTACGCCGGCTCGGGGGTGGGCAACCTCGGTGGGGTGAACGCCGTCGACTCGCCGGCCCACGGTCAGCCGGCGTCGCTGGAGCTGACGATCCCCCCGCTGGGGGTGGTGTGGCTCGCCCCCGGGTGAGCCGCCGAAACCGAACGACTACTCGATGATCGGGGTGGGGGTGACCACGCCCTCGTCGACCACGTCACCGGCCGCACCCTCTTCGGGGGAGCCGGAGAAGCCCGGGTGCGCACCGGGAGGCACGTCGGCTCCCCGGGGCAGCAGGCGACGGGCAGCCACCGAGGCCACCGCCACCGCGATGGCACCGACGATGGCCGCGTTGCTCATGCCGTCGACGAAGGCCTGCTTGGCGGCTTGGAGGAGCGCCTCGCCGTCGGGTCCCATGGCCGTGGCCACCCCGATGGCGCCCCCCAGGCCGGAATCCACGTAGCCGGCCGCTTCGGCAGGGAGTCGCTCGACCAGCGGTGCGAGCTGGCTGGTGTAGGTGGTGGTGAGCACCGAGCCCAGCACGGCGACGCCCAGCGCGCCGCCCAGCTCGCGGGTGGTGTCGTTCATGGCCGATCCCATGCCGGCTCGACCCAACGGCACCGACGCCATGATCAGGGTGGTCAGAGGCGTCATGGTGAGGGCCATCCCCGCGGCCAGCGGGATCACCGAGAAGTAGATGGTCCAGACCGGCGAATCGACGGTCATGAACGAGAAGGCGATGAGCCCCAACGACGTGAAGGCCAAGCCGACGGGCACCACCCCGTGGGCTCCGAACCGCTCGACGAGCTTCGGGACCTGGGGCGCCAGCGCCATCATCACGAACGCCATCGGGAGCTGGAACAGCCCTGACTCCAACGCCGAGTAGCCGAGCACCAGCTGGAAGTACTGGGCCACCAGG
>JAAZBK010000100.1 GCA_012513855.1 Acidimicrobiales bacterium | reverse complement strand
GGCGAGATGCCGCAATACCTGAAGGACCACCCCGTGTACTACGCGGGCCCGGCCAAGACGCCCGACGGCTACGCGTCGGGCAGCTTCGGGCCCACCACCGCGGGACGCATGGATTCCTACGTCGAGAAGTTCCAAGCCGCCGGCGGATCGCTGGTCATGTTGGCCAAGGGCAATCGATCGAAGCAGGTCACCGATGCCTGCGCCACCCACGGCGGGTTCTACCTCGGGTCCATCGGTGGGCCCGCGGCCCGACTGGCCCAGGACTGCATTCGCAAGGTGGAGGTGCTCGAGTACCCCGAGCTCGGCATGGAAGCGGTGTGGCGGATCGAGGTGGAGGACTTCCCGGCGTTCATCGTGGTCGACGACAAAGGCCACGACTTCTTCGCCGAGGTCACCACCCCCGTCGCCCTGGGCGCCAAGGGCTGATTCCAGGCACGCCGTGTCCCTCCTCGGATCGCTCCTGGCGCTCGTCTGGCCCCCGTGGTGGGGCATCGTCCTCGCCCTCGTGGTCACCGTGCTGGGCGGGGTGATCGCCACCAGCCTGGCCGGGCCGAACCTGGCCGCCGTCGGCGTCACCCCCGACGACCGCCTCCTCGTCCGCCCGGTGGGCCTGGTCCGGCTGTGGGCCCTCAGCTCGGGGATCGACGTCCCCCTCGACAGCGTGGTCGACGTCGGGGTGTCGGACCGCAAGGGTCTGCTGCGGGGCTTCCGCGCCCCGGGCACCTACCTGCCGGGGTTCATGACCGCGGGCACCTTCCGCTCCCGAGGGGAACGCGACCTCTGGATGGTGGGCCGCTACGAGAAGGTGCTCGTCATCGAACTGGCGGGCGAGAAGTACCGCCACCTCATCGTCCAGGTCGAGGAGCCCGAAGGAGCCGTGGAGGCGCTGCGGGCCGCCATGAACCGAGAACGCCTCCCCTAGCCGAATCCGCTCGGGTCCGCGACCGCCAGATCGGTACCTTCGGCGCCATGACCGAGCGATCCGCGCCGAACGATCCCCACCCGACGTCACGCTTCGAACCGGGGCAGGTCGTCACCGTCTTCCGGTCGCGCCTGGCCACCACCGGCGCCACACCCGGGGTCCCCGACGGCTACCCCGAGATGGCCGACCGGATGGTGGAGCTGGGCACCTCGATGCCCGGCTTCGTCGACTTCAAGACCTTCACCGCCGACGACGGCGAGCGGCTCGCGGTGATCACCTTCGCCGACGAGCAGAGCCAGCTGGCCTGGCGCCGCCAGAACGAGCACGCTTTGGCGCAGGAGGCAGGTCGCCAGCGGTTCTACGACGAGTACTCGCTCCAGGTCTGCACCTGCGATCGCGTCTCGACGTTCGATCGCTGACCCTGCCCGGGCACCGAGCGCCGCGCCCGACGCGAGGGTCGTTCGAAAATGATGCGGAACCGCGCGTCCGGCGTGGTTTGATGGGGCCACCGAAGAAAGGAGGTGGTCCAACTTGAACGGAAGTTCTCACGGGACCTCGGAGGTGGCTGGTCGCTGACCGGCTCGCTGGACTCGTCGGCGAATCCCCGCCAGACACCCACGGACACCAGGTGGCCGGGAGCTCGTCCCACCCGGATCACAACCACCCGTCCGTGAAATCACAGCAATCACTGCGTGGGGAGGCATCCACTGGGTGCCTCCCCACGTCGCGCCAGGACCCAGGTCGGCGATAGGGGCACGGCCGCGTGCGGGCCCGACGGCCGGAGCAACCCGTTCGAGCGAGGTCGACCAGGCCGGACTCGGCAGGTCTGCAAGCAACCCAGCTAGCACTCATCGTCAGGCGATCAGCAGGTCAGGCGGTATGTCGTGGGTCATATGGAGTGAATCTGGACACCTGTGCGTACTTTCGCGAGCGCGAGGTGCCATGGTGGGAGCATCGATCCCAGGAGGCCCCGTGTCACACCCAAACGATCTCCGCAGGCTCACGCTCTTCCAGGGTTGCTCCGAGGAGCAGCTCGCCACCGCCGCCCGGCTGCTCACCACGGTGGATGCCGCGCCGGGTAGGCGCCTCATGGTCCAGGGCGATACCGCCCGCCAGTTCGTGATCGTCGAGGACGGTCAGGTGCAGGTGACCCACCACGTCGACTCCGGCAACGACCTCGTGGTCACCCTCGGCGCCGACAGCTTCGTCGGCGAGGTCGGTCTGCTCGACGGCGTTCCGTGCACCGCCACGGTGGTGACCACCGGCGACGGTGCGCGCGTCCACGTGGCGAACCCCGGTGAGTTCCGTCAGCTGCTCGACATCTGGCCGGTGGCCAGCAACCTCCGCAGCACCGCCGACGACCGGCTCGCCCAGAACGAACTGGTCGACGCCCTCTGACCCCTCCGCCTCGAGGCGGCGACAGCCGACGGCCACCCGACCGCGACCGGCAGGTGGCCGTGCTCAGGCGAGCGAGACCAGTTCGAGGAAGTCGTCGTGCCAGTGGTCGACCTTGCCGTCGGGCATGAGCAGGGCCCGGTCGGGTTGCAGCGCCTCCACGAACTCGGCGTCGTGGCTCACCACGATGAGGGTGCCTCCCCAACTGGAGAGAGAGTCGGCCACCGCGGTCCGTGACCCCGGATCGAGGTTGTTGGTGGGCTCGTCGAGCAGCAGCACGTTGTGCCGGCCGCCCACCAACTGGGCCAGCGCGAGCTTGGTCTTCTCCCCGCCCGAGAGGGTGGAGGCGTCCTGGAAGACCTTGTCGCCCACCAGGCCGAACATGCCGAGCAGGGCGCGGCACTCGCCATCGCCCATGCCGTCGGTGGCCTCCCGCATGTGCTCGACCAGGTCGGCACCGGCCCGGATGCCCTCGTGCTCCTGGGCGTAGTAGCCCACCGAAACTCCCATCCCCCACCTCACCGAGCCGATGACCGGTTCGGTGACGCCGGCCAGCACCCGGAGCAGCGACGTCTTGCCGGCGCCGTTCAGACCCATCACCAGCACCCGATCACCGCGACCGGCGTCGAAGGTGACGTCCTCGAACACGTCGAGTCCCGGGTAGCTCACGGCGAGGTCGTCTACCTCCAGCACCGTTCGGGCGCAGTGGGGTGGATCGGGCAGCTTCAGCTTCAGCACCTTGCGGGCCACGGTGGACTCGGGTCCGGTGGCCTTGAGCCGCTCGATCCGCTTCTCGAGGCTGTGGGCCATCGACGCCTTGGTGGCCTTGGCCCCGAAGCGGTCGATGATGTTCTGCATGCGGTCGATCTCCTTGGCCTGCAGGGCGATCTGCTTGGCCAGGCGGACCTCGTCGGCCTCCCGGGCGGCTGTGTACTGGGAGTAGGTGCCCTTGTACTCGTGCATGGTGCCGGTGCTGTTGTCGCCACCGCGGTCGAGGTGGATCACCCGGGTGATCGACTCGTCGAGCAGGTCGAGGTCGTGGCTGATCACGATCAGCGCGCCGCGGTAGCCGGCCAGGAAGTCGAGCATCCAGGTCTTGGCATCGGCGTCGAGGTGGTTGGTGGGCTCGTCGAGCAGCAGCACGTCGGATCCGGCGAAGAGGATCCGCACCACCTCCACCCGACGACGTTGACCGCCGGACAACGCCCCGAGGGGCAGGTCGAGCTTCTCGTCGGCCAGACCGATGCCGGCCGCCAGCCGGCGCACCTCGGACTCGGCGGAGTAGCCGCCGTCCATCCGGAACCGCTCAAGCGCCCTGGTGTAGCGGTCTATGGCCCGGGACGTCGGGTCGTTCTCCATGGCCTGTTGGAGCTTGGCGATGCGCTCCAGCGCCTCGGCGAACCCTCGACCAGACAGCACGTGGTTCAGGGCGGTGACGTCGTCGGCGGCCATGTCGAGCCGAGGGTCCTGGGGGAGGTAGCCGAGCCCGCCCTGGTAGCTGACCGCGCCCCCGGCTGCCTGGTTGGCACCGCCGATGACCTTGAGCATCGAGGTCTTGCCCGCACCGTTCCGGCCCACCAGGCCGACCTTCTCGCCGGCGCGCACGGTGAACGACACGCCCTCGATGAGGGTGACACCACCTACCTCGACCTTGAGATCGCTCACCTGCAACACGGCCGTCAAGGGTGCCAGACCCGACGGGCGGTCCCACCATCAGATGGCACCGTTCACATCCTGGAGCCGCCGGGCGCGTTGGAGCCGGCTCGGGCCCGGTCGGCGTGGGCCGGGTGTAGAAAGGGCTCATGCGGTTCGCCGAGGTCGTCGCGACGTCGGCGGCGGTGGGTGCCACCTCGGCCAGGACGGCCAAGCGAGATGCCATCGCCGGGCTCCTGGCGCGCCTGGAGCCCGAGGAGGTGGCGGCCACGGTGGGCTTCCTCACCGGCGAGCCGCGCCAAGGGAGCATCGGCGTCGGATGGAACACCATCGCCAAGCTGCCCACCGTGCGCGCCGCGATGGCCCAGAGCGACCACGTGGCGGCCGACCGTCACGGGGAGCCGCCAGCTGGGGCGCCCGCGGGCTCCGTTCTCGAGATCACCGACGTGGATCGGACGCTCACAGAACTGGCCGGCACCACGGGGCCGGGGTCGTCCGGCCGGCGGCAAGAGCTGCTGGCCGACCTGTTCGGCCGGGCTCTGGACGACGAGGTGCGGTTCCTGGCGAACCTGCTCACCGGACAGCTCCGGCAGGGCGCTCTGGCCGGGGTCATGGCCGACGCGGTGGCGAGAGCAGCCCAGGTTCCGGCCGCCCTCGTGCGCAGGGCGTCGATGTTGAGCGGGCGGCTGGACGAGACCGCCGTGGTGGCCCTGGGCGAGGGCCGGCCCGGTCTGGAGTCGATCGGGCTGGAGCCGGGCCGGCCGATCCAGCCGATGCTGGCATCGACGTCGCCGTCGGTGGCCGAGGCGGTCTCGGACCTGGGCCTCTCCTCGGTGGAGTGGAAGCTCGACGGGTGGCGGATCCAGGTCCACCGCGTCGACGACGACGTCCGGGTCTACACCCGCAGCCTCAACGAGATGACGGCGCGCGTGCCGGGGGTCGTCGACGTCGTGCGCCGGATGCCCGCCCGACGGCTGGTGCTCGACGGCGAGGCTCTGGTGTTGGGCGACGACGGCCGCCCCGCGCTCTTCCAGGACAGCGCGAGCAGCGATCACGAGGCTCGGCTCCGACCGTTCTTCTTCGACGTCCTGCACCACGACGGCCAGGATCTGCTCGACCAGCCGCTTGCGGTGCGCAGGGAACTGCTGGAGGCACTCGTTCCGGGATCAGCGCTCGTGCCGGCGAGGACGACCTCCGAGCCCGAAGAAGCCGACGCCGTGCTGGCCGAGTCGCTCGGCGCCGGACACGAGGGCGTGGTGGTGAAGTCGATCTTGTCGCGGTACGACGCCGGTCGTCGCGGCAAGGCCTGGCGGAAGGTGAAGCCCGTTCACACCCTGGACCTGGTGGTCCTCGCCGTCGAGTGGGGCAGCGGGCGACGCACCGGCTGGCTGTCGAACCTGCACCTCGGGGCCCGCTCCGGAGACGGAGGCTTCGTGATGGTGGGCAAGACGTTCAAGGGCCTGACCGACGACCTGCTGCGGTGGCAGACGGAGCGCTTCGGCGAACTGGCCGAGCGCGAGGAGCGGTGGAGCGACCGCGAGCAGACCGGTGTGGTGTGGGTCCGCCCCGAACAGGTGGTGGAGATCGCCATCGACGGCGTCCAGCGCTCGACCCGCTACCCGGGTGGCGTGGCGCTCCGGTTCGCGAGGGTGGTGCGCTACCGGCCCGACAAGCGGGCGGCCGAGGCCGACACCATCGAGACGGTCCGTTCGCTCCTGGCCGGCTGAACCCGGCTGGGCCCCGACCGGAGGGTCAAGGCTCCGACGGTCGGTCCGGCGGCAGGCCGCGGTCGAGGAACACCTGGTGGACGGCCTGGGCCAGTGGGCTGTCGGTGCGATCGAACTCGACCCCGTAGATCGAATTGGTCCCATCGAGGTACGGGTCTATCCGCTTGACCCTGACCTCTCCCTCGACCCAGCCGAACGACACCGGGATCACGTCGCCCAACGTGATCGACGGGTTGGAGGGTGCCACAACCGCAGCCCCGGTGACCGACACGTCCTGGAGGACCCCGGTCTGGGGTTCGGAGCGCTTCTTGAATCGCTGGAGCCAGCCGGTGGGAGGCACGTTCCACTGGATCTGGGTGGGCTCGACGGGCTTTCGGTCGCCGAGCCGCCGGTTGGGGCGAGGCATGGTTCGGCAGAGTACCTGGTAGCAGCGTCGCGAGCATCGGAAAGCGTCGTGTAACCGAGCCTGCGACAGCTTCCGGCCGAGGCGCGGAGGTCGAGCGGTCACCCTCCGCGCGCAGGGCCATTAGCGTCGAGGGTCGTGAGCATCAGCACCGGCTCGATCAAGGTCGTCTACTGGAACACGTGGCTGCTCCGCCCCAGGCTCTGGTCGGGCGGTCCCGCCCTGCCGCTCACCGACCGGCTCTTCGCTCCCGACGTGGTCGAACGGGCTCCGCTGGTGGGACGGGCGCTGGCGGGTTCATTCGACGTCTGCGCCCTGGCCGAGGTCTTCGACGAACGCGAGCAGGACGCGGTGGCCGTGCAGTGGGACGAGGCCGAGTTCCAGCCCGGGCCCACGGCGTCGTTCCCCCGCCGGGTGGGCAGCGGGCTGATGACGGTGGTCGACCCGACCTCGGTGGAGGTGGTGGCCACCGCGTCGCACCGGTTCACGGCCGGAGGCGACCTGCGGGACTCCGACACCTTCGCCACCAAGGGCGCTCTCTTCACCCGGGTTCGCCACGGGTGCGGGGCCGAGCTCGACATCGTGTCCACCCACCTGCTGGCCGGCGGCGAGTTCCTGCCGATCCCCGGGTCGAACGACCACGCCCGTCACCACGCAGCACGCATGGCCCAGGTCGAGGAACTGGTCGAGTTCGTGTCCACGGAACGCTCGCACGAGAACCCGCTGCTCCTGGTGGGCGACTTCAACGTGGCTGCCGACGACCGACGCGTCGCCGACGACCCCACCGGCTACTACCGCGACCTGGCAGAGCGGCTGGAACCGCTCGAGGTCGTCGACCTCTGGGCGGAGCAGGGCGTCGGGCCCGGCCCGACCTCCTCGTTCGAGACCACCGATGTCCTCACCCCCGACCCCGCCTTCCCCGACGCGGTGCTCGACCGGGGCGACGAGGCTCCCATGGGCACCCGGATCGACTACATCTGGGCGTCGCGGCCGTGGCGACGGGCTCGTACCCAGGTCGAGTTCGACCG
>JAAZBK010000099.1 GCA_012513855.1 Acidimicrobiales bacterium | reverse complement strand
GGAGTAGAGCTCGACACCACCGACTTCGACCTGAGCGGCGCCCGGTACCTCCGCGACGGAACGGTCCTCCCCGACGAGACCCTCGAGGAGATCCGATCCTTCGACGCCATCCTCCTCGGAGCGGTGGGCACCCCCGAAGTCCCGCCCGGCGTCATCGAGCGCGGGCTGCTGCTCAAGATGCGCTTCGCCCTCGACCAGTTCGTCAACCTCCGGCCCTTCTCGCTGCCCGAGCAGGGGATCGACTTCCTGGTGGTGCGGGAGAACACCGAGGGCACCTACGCGGGTGAGGGCGGCTTCCTCCGCAAGGGCACGCCGAACGAGATCGCCACCCAGGGGTCGGTCAACACCCGCCTCGGCGTCGAGCGCGTGATCCGCTACTCGTTCGAACTGGCCCGCAGCCGCCCCCGCAAGCACCTCACCCTGGTCCACAAGACCAACGTGCTCACCTTCTCGGGCGACCTCTGGCAGCGCACCTTCGACGACGTGGCTGCCGACTTCCCCGATGTCGCCACCGCCTACAACCACGTCGACGCGGCCTGCATCTACTTCGTCCAGGACCCGCAGCGCTACGACGTGATCGTCACCGACAACCTCTTCGGCGACATCCTCACCGACCTCGGCGGTGCGGTGTCGGGCGGCATCGGCTTCGCGGCGTCGGCCAACCTCGACCCCACCAAGACCGCGCCGTCGCTCTTCGAGCCGGTACACGGCTCCGCGCCCGACATCGCCGGCCAGGCCAAGGCCAACCCGATCGCCGCCATCTTGTCGGCGGCCATGATGCTCGACCTCCTCGGAGAGGACGACGCCGCCGAGCGGATCCGCAAGGCGTGCGCCGACACCACCGACCTCACCGCCTCCACCCCCGAGATCGGCGACGCCATCGCCGCCCGGGTCTGAAACCGACTCTCACGACTACTCCGGTCCCGCCCACGAGGACGGTACCGACCACCGACAGGGGAACCCGATGCCCATCACGCCCACCTCGAAGATCTGGATGAACGGCGAGCTCATCGATTGGGACGACGCCAAGATCCACGTGCTCACCCACTCCCTGCACTACGGCATGGGCGTGTTCGAGGGCATCCGGGCCTACGAGACCGACTCCGGTCCCGCGGTGTTCCGGCTCACCGAGCACATCGAACGCCTCCACAACTCGGCCAAGATCCTGATGATGGACATGCCCTACTCCGTGGAGGAGCTGGTCACGGCCACCAAGGACGTGGTCCGGGCCAGCGGGCTGGAGAGCTGCTACATCCGGCCCATCGCCTACTACGGCTACGGCGAGATGGGGCTCAACACCCTGCCCTGCTCGGTCGACGTGGCCATCGCGTGCTGGCCGTGGGGCGCCTACCTGGGTGACGACGCGCTCACCAAGGGCATCCGGCTCAAGACGTCGTCGTGGACCCGTCACGACCACAACACCATGCCCCCGGCGTCGAAGACCACGGGCAACTACGTCAACTCCTCGCTGGCCAAGGTCGAGGCCCTCAAGGCCGGCTACGACGAGGCCATCATGCTCAACCGGGCCGGGCTGGTCTCGGAGTGCACCGGCGAGAACGTGTTCGTGGCCCGCCACGGCAAGCTCCTCAGCCCGCCGCTCTCGTCGGGCGCACTGGAGGGCATCACCCAGAGCTCGGTCATGACCATCGCCCGAGACCTCGGGTTCGAGACCGAGCTGGGCGACATCGCCCGCTCCGACGTCTACGTGGCCGAGGAGATGTTCCTGTGCGGCACCGCCGCCGAGGTCTCCGCGGTCAACTCGGTCGACGACCGGCCCATCCCGTGCCCCGGCCCGATGACGCAAGCCATCGGCGAGGAGTACCACAAGGCCATCCGCGGTCAGACCGACCGCTACAAGGACTGGGTCGAACATGTCGGCTGATCGTGTGACCGGCCGCTACGAGGACTGGGTCGAACATGTCGGCTGATCGTGTGACCGACCGCTACGAGGACTGGGTCGAACATGCCGGGTGACAAGGTCGAGACGGAGACCGACGTAGCCGGCGACGAGCTGTTGGCGCCCCGCGATCCCGGGGTGCCCGAAGCCGTCGAGATCTACGACACCACCCTGCGCGACGGTGCCCAGCTCGAGGGCATCTCGCTCACGGTCGACGACAAGCTCCGCATCGCCGACGAGCTCGACAACCTGGGCGTCCACTTCATCGAGGGCGG
>JAAZBK010000511.1 GCA_012513855.1 Acidimicrobiales bacterium | reverse complement strand
CCCGCCCGCCGCCGCCCATCAGCCGGTCGATGGTGCCGGCCACCTCGGGCCCGATCTCGTTGCCGTACAGGTTGCAGACGTGCAGCAGCGTGCTGGCCTGGGTGGCGACGGCGTCGGCCACCACCGGATGCGAGTGGCCCAGGCTGGTGACCGCCAGACCACCGAGGAAGTCGAGGTAGGCCTTGCCGTCGACGTCCCACAGGCGGCTCCCCTCGCCACGAACGAAGGTGACCGCCGGGGGCGGATAGGTGTGCATGAGGTGATCGGTCGTCATGGTCGAACCTCGTCCAGCCTGGTGATCATGGTGCCGACGCCGGCGTCGGTGAGCAGTTCGAGCAGAACCACGTGGGGGATGCGGCCGTCGAGGATGTGGGCGGAGCCGACGCCGGCTGAGATGGCGTCGAGGCAGGCCTCGACCTTGGGGATCATCCCGCCGCTGATGATCCCGTCGTCGATCAGGAGGCGCACCCGGCTGGCCGACAGCCGCGAGACGAGCGAAGCCGGATCGTCGACGTCGGTCAGCACCCCGGGCACGTCGGTGAGGTACACGAGCTTCTCGGCCCCGAGCGACGCGGCGATGGCGATGGCCGCGCTATCGGCGTTGATGTTGAAGGCCTGGCCGTGCCCGTCGGCGCCGATGGTCGAGATGACCGGGATGAACGAGCCGGCCAGCAGCGTGTCGAGGATCGGACGGTTGACGTCGACCACGTCGCCCACGTAGCCGAGCGACTCGTCGCGCTGGGTGGCGACGATGAGCCCGGCGTCCTCTCCCGACAGGCCCACGGCCACCGGTTCTCGCTGGTTGATGGCGCCAACGATCCCGCGCCCCACCTGGCCGGCGAGGACCATGCGGGCGACGTCGAGCGTCTCGGCGTCGGTCACCCTCAGGCCGTCGCGGAACTCGCTCTCCTTGCCGAGCCGGCTGAGCAGCCGGCCGATCTGGGGACCGCCGCCGTGGACCACCACCGGCCGGATGCCGATGGCGCGGAGCAGGACGATGTCGGCGGCGAAGGAGTGCGAGAGCGCCTCGTCGACCATGGCGTTGCCACCGAACTTGATGACCACGGTGCGGCCCGCGAACTCCTGGATGTACGGCAGCGCCTCGACCAGCACCGCGGCGCGGGTGGCGGGGTCGACACCGACCAGCGCCTCGCCGAAGGAAGGTTCCTCTACCATCCCGCGATTCTATTCAGAAGTGTGCATGATCATGCAAGCCGGTTGTCGGCGTCCGGTTCCGGCGCGACTCGGGACCGGGGTCAGCTGCCGCCGGTGTTCTCGTCGATGTACTCGTGGGTGAGGTCGTTGGTGATGACGCGGAACGTGCCCGAACCGAGGCCTAGGTCGCAGTTGATCACCAGGTTGGGCTGGGCCATGTGGGCCGCCACGGCGGCTTCGTCGTGGGGGACGGTGATGCCGCCGGCCGCCACGGTGATGCCGCCGTAGGAGACCGAGAACCGCTCCTGATCGAAGGCGGCGGCCGTGCTCCCGATCTCGCTGCCCAACCGCCCCCAGTAGGGGTCCTGGCCGAACCAGGAGCACTTGCAAAGTGCGCTGCGCGCGATCTGGCGGGCACCCAGCTCGGCGTCGGCGTCGGATGCCGCGCCGGTGACGGTCAGCTTCACCACCTTGGTGGCCCCCTCGGCGTCGCCGGCCATCTGCATGGCGAGGTCGGCGCACGCCTGACCGATGGCGGTGGCCAGCGCATCGGGATCGACGGGACCGGCCGCACCGCTCGCCAGGATGATGACGGTGTCGTTGGTCGACTGGCAGGCATCGGTCATCAACCGGTTGAAGCTGGTCGACACGGCCAGCCGCAGGACCTGCCGGAGCTCGTGCGACTCGACCGCCGCATCGGTGGTGAGCACGGCGAGCATCGTGGCCATGTTCGGAGCCAGCATCGCCGCACCCTTGGCCATGCCCCCCACCACGGCGTTGCTGCCCTCGATGCGCACCAACGTCTCCTTGCGGTGGGTGTCGGTGGTGCGGATGGCCTCGGCCGCGTCTCCCCCGCCGTCGCCCCAGCGAGCAGCGACCAGGTCCGGAACCCCGGCGAGGATCGTGTCGATGGGCATCGGGATCCCGATGAGACCGGTGGAGCAGACCAGGACCTCCTCGGGACGACACCCGAGCTGAGCAGCCACCGCTGCGCACATGGCCTCGGCATCGGCCAGCCCCTGCTGCCCGGTCGCGGCGTTGGCGTTGCCCGAGTTGAGGATCACCGCGGCCACCGATCCCAGGGTGGCCCCCAGGTGGGCGTCGGAGGTGAGGACCGGGGCGGCCGTGAGCTTGTTGGCCGTGAAGACCGCAGCTCCCGGCACCGGCTCACCCGATGCCGTGGCCACCAGGGACAGGTCGGGATCACCGGACGGCTTGATGCCCGAGTGGATGCCAGAGGCCACGAAGCCTTGGGGTGCGGTCACGCTCATCGGTGGTTCAGCTTTCTGTTCGACCCTCGCTCGGACCAGCGTGGCCCACGCCCGTCGGGTGGAGGGATCAGGGGTAGAGGGCGACCGCGGGCAGGCCGGCCGTCTCGCCCAGGCCGAGCGCCACGTTGGCCGCCTGGATGGCGCCGCCGGATGCGCCCTTGGTGAGGTTGTCGAGCGCGGCGATGGCCACGACCCAGCCGGTGCGCTCATCGGCCACCGCGGTGACGTGGACCGTGTTGGAGCCGAGGGTGGCCTTGGTGGACGGCGACGTGTCGCGGACCACGACGAACGGTTCGGGGTCGTAGGCGGCGTGCAGCGCATCGAGCAGGGACTCGGTGGTGACGGGCTCGGTGGGCCGGGCGTAGCAGGTGGCCAGGATGCCCCGGTTCATCGGGGCGAGGTGAGGCGTGAAGAGGACCTGGACGTCGGCGCCGGCGACGTGGGTGAGGTTCTGCTCGATCTCGGGCGTGTGCCGGTG
>JAAZBK010000510.1 GCA_012513855.1 Acidimicrobiales bacterium | reverse complement strand
TCCAGGTGGAGGATGTGCACGTACACCACCGGGGGCTCCGACGTGACCTCCAGCGGCATGGTGCCCGGAGCCAGGCCCAACACGTTGGCCACCAAGGTGAGCAGGCCGTCGGAGCAACCCGGCATCGGGATCGCCACCACGCCGGTGTGGACCTTGGAGTCCTGGCGGATCGCGTCGAGCGCCACGGCCACGTTGGCGCGCAGCAGGCTCCAGAGCACGCGGGCGGCGAAGCGCAGTGCCCAGACCGGACGGAAGATCGGCAACGCCGGGCCGTCCTCGTGGTTGGGGATGAGTCGGAGCACCAGGGCGACGACCGCGAGTCCGCTCAACAGGTTGGCCAGGGTGACCTCGCCCCACAGGAGGAGCCAGATCGCCAGGAGGACCGCACCCAGACCGAGGCTGAACGACTGCTTCACCCCACGCCCTCCGAGTTCACGACCGCGTCGACGTAGCTGTTGGTGTCGAGGAGGTCGGCGGCCGCCCTCTCGGCCATGCCGCTGATCGGTCCTGCGAACACGCCGATCATGATCGTCGCCGTTACCAGCAGAGCGGTGGGCACCACCATCAGGGCCGGTCCAGCCGACCACTTGTCTCGGGACGGCGGCACCCCGTCGCCCTCGGTGGCCGGTGCCCAGAAGACGTTGACCCAGATCTTCATCATGGAGATGAGCGTGAGGACGCTGACCACGATCATCACGGCGAGGATCCACCACTCGTCGCGGGTGACCGAGGCCGCCATCATGGTGAACTTGGCGGGGAACCCCGAGAGCGGAGGCACTCCGGAGAGGGCCAGCGCCGGCACCAGGAACAGCACGGCGATCACCGGCGCTGTGCGCATCATCCCGCCCAGCCGTTCGAGTCGGGTGGAGCCACCGTGGTGCTCGATGAGCCCGCCGGTGAGGAACAGGGCGGTCTTGACCACGATGTGGTGGACGAGCGAAAGGATCACCGCCGTCATCCCCGCCAGGTCGAACAGCCCGACGCCCACGATCATGTAGCCGATCTGTCCCACGATGGAGAACGACAAGATCCGCCGGACGTCGTGCTGGGCGATCGCCCCCACCACGCCCACCACCATCGTCACGGCCGCTACCACGAGCAGGAGCCCCAGGGGCAGGTCACCCGGATCGAACAGCAGCGTCTGGGTCCGGACGATGGCGTAGATGCCGACCTTGGTGAGGAGCCCGGCGAAGATGGCCGTGACCGGCGACGGCGCGGTGGGGTAGGCGTCGGGCAGCCAGAAGTGCAGGGGCACCAGGGCGGCCTTGATGCCGAACACCACCAGCATCATCACGGCGAGAGCGGTCCGCGTGCCCACCGGCAGTTCGGGCACCTTCTGGCTCAGATCGGCCATGTTCATCGTGCCGGTGGCGGCGTACACGTAGGCGAGCGTGGCCATGAACAGCGTGGAGGCCAGGAGGCTGATCACCACGTAGGTCATCCCGGCCCGCACCTGGTCGAGTCGACCGCCCAGTGTGATGAGCACGTAGCTGGCGGTGAGCATCATCTCGATGGCCACGAAGAGGTTGAAGAGGTCGCCGGTGAGGAACGCGGCCGACACGCCGGCCGCCAGGAGCAGGTACACGGACTGGAAGCCGACGTGGTTGCGCTCGGCTCCGGGCTGGCCGATGGCGTAGACGAGCACGGCCAGCAACATGCTGGTGGCCACCACCAGCAGGAGGGCGGACAACCGGTCGGCCACCAGGGAGATCCCGATCGGTGCCGGCCATCCACCGGCCTGGATCGCCTTGGTTCCCTCTGTGTCGACGGCCACCAGGATCGCCACCGACGCGGCCACGTTGGCCGTGAGGGTGGTGAGGGCGATGATCCGCTGGACGCGACGGGATCGGCCGGTGAGGATCGACAGTGCAGCGGCGATCAGCGGCAGCAGGATCGGAAGCGGGAGCAGCCGGGTCACCGTGGGGCCTCCGGTCCTTCGTGGGCCCCGCCGCCGCCGTCGTCGTCGGCGTCGGCTCCGGCGTCAGCGGCTTCGGCGAGCTCGGCTGCCTTGTCGAGGGCAGCCGCGGCGATCTCGGCGGCCACGGCCGCGTGCGCGGCCTGGGTGGTCTCCAGGTGGATCGCCTCCGCGGCCGCGGCGCCTTCGTCGCTGCTGGCGATGTCATGGATCTCGTCATCGGATGACAGCAACCAGCTGCGGTAGGCGAGGGCCAGGAGGAGGGCGGTGACGCCGAAGCTGATGACGATGGCGGTGAGCGCGAGGGCCTGGGGGAGGGGATCGGCGAACTGGCTGGCCGACCTGGGGTCGTCGGGGTCGATCAACGGTGCATCGCCTCGTCGGCCGGCGGTGATCATCAAGACGTTGGCGCCGTGGGTGAGGAGGCCGAGCCCGATGATGACGCGGGAGAGCTTGCGCTGAAGCACGAGGTAGGTGCCCACCCCGAACAGGGCCGCGGCGGTGGCCGCGAGGACGATGCTCACCGGTCGGCCCTCATGTCTTCACCGCTGGAAGTTCGGCGGTGGTGACCGTTCCGGCCGGTGCCGGGTCGTCGCCGAACGACTCGAACATCATCAGCGCCAGACCGACCACCACGAGGTAGACGCCCCCGTCGAACACTGCCGGGGTCGAAACCTTGATGGTGCCGAGGCCGGGCGGGTGGAGCTTGAAGTACGAAGCCGCGAGCACGGCCTTGCCCTGGACGACGGGGAGGAGGGCGGTGCCGATCGACAGGAGCAGACCGGTGCCGAGCACGGTCCAGGGGCGACCCCGTGAGAGCCGTCGCACGCTGGCGATGCCACCCGACATGTACAGGAGCGACACGGCCGCCCCGGCCAGGATCCCGCCCACGAAGCCCCCACCTGGGCGGTTGTGTCCCGCGAACAGCAGGTAGATCGAGCCCACGAAAACCGCCGCGCACATGATCCTCACCGACACGTCGAACGCCACCGCCACGCTGCTGGGGCGGGCCGGTGGTATGCCGACGTTCTCGCCGGGCCGGCGCCCGGCCCGGGCCAGTGCCACCGTGCCGATGGCTGCCGACACCAGCACGGTGATCTCGCCCATGGTGTCGATGCCGCGGAAGTCGACCAGGATCACGTTGACCACGTTCCGCCCCCCTCCGTCGGGCACGGCGGTCTCGATCATCGTGTCGGAGACCGGGGTCGACGGCTCCGAAGCGTTCATGGTGATGGCCAGGACGAACACCGAGACGCCCACCGCGGCGGCCACGCCGGCCCGGATCGCGCGCTGGGGTGCAGGCATGGCGGACTCGCCACGTCCGGACCACCCGAACCGGTCGGGCAGGCGTCGCAGCACGAGCACGAAGAGCACGGTGCTCAGGGTCTCGATGGCGACCTGGGTGAGCGCGAGGTCGGGGGCTCCCTGGAGCACGAAGAGCGCAGCCATCGAGTACCCGGTGGCCCCGAGGAACAGCGCGGCAGAGAACCGACGTCGGGAAGCAGAGGCTGCCAGGGCGGTGACCACCAGGAGGATGGCCACCACCAGGTGACCGGGCGCGTCGTTGAACCGGGGGAAGCCGGGCCAGCCGTCGCCTCGGGAGAGCGCCCACAAGGGTGCGACTGCGGCGGTGAACAAGATGACGCCTGCGTAGACGGGAAGGGCGCCGGGTTGGGTGTACGCGGTGAGGCGCTCCGCGAAGCGGTCGAGCCACCGGAGGGGGGTGCTGAGCCCCGCGGTGCTCTCGGCCGGTGCCACCAGGGCCCCGGCGAGGCGCCTGCGCTGGGAGAAGGCGAGCACGCCGGTGGCGATCACGACGGCTGAGATGAGCAGGGCATCGTCGACGCCGTGCCACAGCACCAGGTGGCTGCGGGTGAGTCGGTCGAGCACGGAGGGCCACAGGCCGCCCACCACCGTGAGGGCACCCAGCACGAACGTCGGCACGAGCATCGTCATCGACGGAGGGACGCGGGCGGGGTCCACGTCGACCGGTCTGGTGGCGTCGCGGCCGAGGACGCCCCAAGCGAAGCGGAAGCTGTAGGCAGCGGTGAACGCCGACCCGATGGCCACGGCCGGCACCGCCAGGGGCGCGTAGTCGAGGAAGGCCCGGATGGCTCCCTCCTTGGCGATGAACCCGAGCATGAACGGCAGGCCGGCCATCGACGCGGCCGCCACGAAGTCGAGCAGGGCGCTGGCGATCCACCGGACTCCGGATCCGCCCTGCAGGGCCAGGTTGATCGGCGGGAGCTCGTCTATCTCGCGGGTGCCGAACTGGTGGTCGACGATGCCCACCACGAAGAAGCCGGTGGCCTTGAAGAGACCGTGGGCGAGCAGCAGGACGGCCCCGGCGCTGGCGGCCTCGGTGGTGCCGACGCCGAACAGCGCGATGAGGAAGCCGAGCTGGCTGACCGTGCTGTGGGCCATGAGGACCTTGACGTCGGTCTTGCGGAAGGCCCGTGCACCGGCCACCACCATGGTGAACAGGCCGACCCCGATCACCACCGGCTTCCACCAGTCGACGATGGGGGCGAAGGCGGGGGAGAGCCGGGCCACCAGGTACACGCCCGCCTTCACCATGGTGGCGGCGTGCAGGTAGGCGCTCACCGGCGTGGGGGCCACCATGGCGCCGGGCAACCAGGCGTGGAACGGGTACTGGGCCGACTTGGTGAAGGCCCCCAGCAGGATCAGGGCCAGCGCCGCTCCCACCACACCCCCCGATGGGGGAGCGGCCAGGATCTCCGACAGGCGGTAGGTGCCGGCCTCGTGGCCGAGCAGCAGGAACCCGCCGAGCATGGCGAGGCCGCCGGTGCCGGTGACCAGGAGCGCCTGCAGGGCGGCGTTGCGTGCCGGCCCCTTCTCGTGGCGGTCGCCGATCAGCAGGAAGGACGTGATCGACGTGAGCTCCCAGAACCCGTAGATGACCAGGAGGTTGTCGGCCAGCACCAGGCCGACCATGGCCCCGCCGAACAGCGTGAGGAGCCCGAGGAGCCGTCCGACCCGGGGATCGCCCGAGTCGAAGTAGCCCGCGGAGTAGATGAAGACCGCCAGCCCGATGCCTGCTGCGAGCAAGACCATCACCGCCGAGAGGCCGTCGAGTCGCAGGTCGAGGTCTACGCCGAGCTCTGGCATCCACGAGACGTGGGCGGTGACCACGTCTCCCCGGTTGACGCCCTTGAGCTTGCTGAGAAGCCAGATCAGGGTGATCCCGGGCACGGTCGCGCAGACCGTCGCGGCCAGCCCGGGACGGATCCGGTTGAGCCGCGCTCCCCCGAGC
>JAAZBK010000509.1 GCA_012513855.1 Acidimicrobiales bacterium | reverse complement strand
CCTGGGCACCACCGACTGGATCGACGGCTACATCGCCCGCCACTGGAACCAGGTCTCCGAGCTCGGGAAGATCCTCGATCCGGTGGCCGATCGGTTGCTCTTCTTCGTTGGCGTCGGTGGAATCCTGATCGACGGATCGGTGCCGGTGTGGTTCGCGGTGGCCGTGCTGGTGCGCGAGGTCGTGGTGGGGCTCACCACCGTGGTGATCGCGATCTTCGGCGCCCGGCGCATCGACGTCACCTGGTACGGCAAGGCCGGGACGTTCGGGTTGATGATGGCCTTCCCGCTGTTCCTCGCATCGCACTCCACGCTCGGCTGGCATGAGCTGGCCGGGTGGTTGGCGTGGGTCACCGGCATCCCGGGGATCATCTTCAGCTACGTCGCGTGGGCGATGTACGCGCCGATGGCGGTGAACGCTCTGCGGGAAGGTCGCGCGGCGCGGGCCCGGACTGCAGCCTGATCCACGGGGGTAGGTTGCAGGGATATGAAGGCTGTGATCATGGCCGGCGGCGAAGGCACGCGGCTTCGCCCCCTCACCTCGAACTGCCCGAAGCCGATGCTTCCCCTGGCCAACCGACCGATGATGGAGCACATCATCGATCTGTTGAAGCGCCACGACATCGACGAGATCGTGGTGACGGTGGCGTACCTGGCGAACCAGATCCGCACCTACTTCGGTGACGGGTCGGAGTTCGGCGTGCGGATGGTCTACGCCACCGAGGACCAGCCCCTCGGCACGGCGGGATCGGTCCGCAACGCAATGAGCGAGCTCGACGAGCGCTTCCTGGTGATATCGGGCGACGTCCTCACCGACATAGACCTCGACGAGATCATCAAGGTCCACGAGGCCAACGACGCCGTGGCCACCATCGGCCTGGTGTCGGTGGAGAACCCGCTGGAGTTCGGGATCGTGATCACCCGGCCCGACGGCTCCATCGAACGCTTCCTGGAGAAGCCCACCTGGGGCGAGGTCTTCAGCGACACCATCAACACCGGCATCTTCGTCCTAGAACCGGAGATCTTCGACTACATCGAGCCCGACCGGTCGGTCGACTTCTCCAGCGAGGTGTTCCCCGCGCTGATGGCCGACGGCAAGCGGGTCTTCGGTGCGGTGGCCACCGGGTACTGGGAGGACGTCGGCACGCTGGAGGCCTACGTCTCGGCCCACAAGGACGTGATGGACGGCCGGGTCCGGGTCGACGTTCCCGGCTTCGAGCTCGGCCGGGGCGTATGGCTGGGGGAGGGGGCCGACATCCACCCCGACGCCACCATCGACGGCTTCGCCATCGTCGGTGAGAACTGCCGCATCGAGGCCGGAGCCAGGATCCGCGACTACACGGTCCTGGGCCGCAACGTGCGCGTGCGAGGCGACGCCGACCTCCAGCGCAGCGTGGTCCACGACAACGCCTACCTGGCCGAGGGCGTGCACCTGCGGGGCACGGTCGTGGGTCGCTCGTCCGACCTGCGGCGTGGCGCCCGGTGCGAGGACGGCTCGGTGGTGGGCGACGAGTGCTTCATCGGGGAGGACGCCCACATCGCCCAGGGCGTGAAGGTGTACCCGTTCAAGACGGTGGAGGCGGGCGCGGTGGTCAACGCGTCGATCGTCTGGGAGTCCAAGGGGGCACGCAGCCTGTTCGGCCGCGTGGGCGTGTCGGGCCTGGCCAACGTCGACATCAGCCCGGAGCTTGCAGCGCGGGTGGCCATGGCCTTCGCCACCACCTTGCGGAAGGACTCCACCGTGGCCATCTCGCGTGATTCGTCGCGGGCGGCGCGCATGCTGAAGCGGGCGTTCATCTCGGGCCTGAACGCGGGCGGGATCAACGTCACCGACCTCGAGACGGCGAGCGTCCCGGTCACCCGGTACCTGGCCCGGTCGCCCCAGATCAGCGCGGGGGTGACCATCCGCCTGGTGGAGGGCGACTCCCAGTCGGTCGTGATCCGCTTCTTCGACGACAAGGGCATCGACATCACCGAAGGCGCCCAGCGCAAGGTCGAGCGGCTCCTCAACCGGGAGGACTTCCGCCGGGTGCTGGCCGGTGAGATCGGCGACATCTCGTTCCCGTCGCGTGCCCTCGAGCACTACACCGAGGCCCTCGGGTCGACGGTCGACCTGCCGGCGGTTCGCGACGCCCAGTTCAAGCTGGTGGTCGACTACAGCTACGGCACCACGGCGTTCGTGATGCCGAGCGTGCTCGCCAAGGTCGGCGCCGACGTGCTGGGCGTCAACCCGTTCGCGTCCACCCGCCAGCGAATCCAGATGGACCGCCAGGAAGCCGTGGCCAACGTGTCGCGCCTCGTCCAGGCGTCGGGCGCCAACCTCGGCGTGGTGATCGACGCCGACGGCGAGCACCTCACCCTCGTCGACGACACCGGGCGCGTACTCACCGACGACGAGGCCCGCCTGGCCTACGTCAGCCTCGTGGCCGGTCACCTGCTCGGCGACCGCATCGCGCTGCCGGTCAACGTCACCTCCCAGGTCGAGTCGCTGGTCGAGCCCCACGGGGTGGGCATACAGCGCACCAAGACCTCCACTGGGGCCCTCATGGCAGCGGCCATCGAGCCGGGCGTCGGCTTCGCGGCGAGCGGCGACGGCGGCTTCATCCTTCCCGGCTTCCTCCCGGCGTTCGACGCCGGTGCGGCCTTGCTCAAGCTGCTGGAGCTCCTCGCCAAGGAGACCACGACCCTGTCGGCGGTCACCGAGTCCCTGCCCCGCACGTTCATCGCCCGTGAGCAGGTCGTCACCCCGTGGGAGCAGAAGGGGCTCGTGATGCGCACGCTCGTGGAGCTGAGCAAGGACCGGCGCCTGGAGCTCATCGACGGCGTCAAGGTGTTCCACGAGAACGGCTGGGTCCTCGCCCTGCCCGACCCGGAGGAACCGGTCACCCACATCTGGGCCGAGAGCAGCGATATGGCCGGGGCCAGGGCGCTGGCCGAGGAGTACGTCCGCCGCATCCGCCAGACGCTGCGCTGATGGCTCGGGTCCTCCGCACACGGATCCGCCGCCACGGCCGCGTGGGATAGCCTCGCCGTCCATGGACATCCCTGACGATCTTCGGTACTCCGCCGACCACGAATGGATCCGAGCCGAGGACGGTCGGCTCCGCGTCGGCATCACCGACTACGCCCAGGACGCGCTGGGCGACGTCGTGTTCGTCCAGGTACCCGAGGTCGGGGCCGACGTCGAGGCCGGGGCTTCGATCAGCGAGGTCGAGTCCACCAAGTCGGTGTCCGACATCTACGCCCCGGTGGCAGGACGCATCGTCGAGGTGAACGAAGCACTCGACGGCACCCCCGAGCTCCTCAACTCGGATCCCTACGGCGACGGCTGGATCTTCGTTATCGAGACCGACGACTCGGGCGGGTCCCTGCTCGACGCCGACGCCTACCGCAAGCTCATCGAGGGCTGAGCCTCAGGGGTGGTCGAGATCTTCTGCACGAACTGCGGTCACGGGAACCAGCCGGGAGCGAACTTCTGCTCCTCGTGCGGCCAGTCCCTGCCGCGCTCAGACGAGGAACCTCGCACCATCACCTTCGCCATCGACCCCCAGGGTGCCCTCGACGAGGTGGAGGTCGACGTCCACGACGTTCCCAGCGGGGGAGTGCTCATCGCCACCCGGGGCCCCAACTCGGGGTCGGAGTTCGCGCTCGAGCACGTCATAACCACCGCCGGCCGCCACCCCGACTCCGACATCTTCCTCGACGACGTCACGGTCTCGCGGCGCCACGTCGAACTGGAGCGAACCACGTCGGGCTACGTGGTGAGAGACGTCGGATCGCTCAACGGCACCTACGTGAACCAGCGCATCATCGAAGGCGACGTCCCGCTGAACAACGGAGACGAGCTTCAGGTCGGTCGGTTCAAGCTGGTGTTCATCGCCGGCGGCGGTGCCTGAGGTGGGCGACCAGCACCTGTCGATAGGCGAGGTCCTCACGCTCCTCCAGGAGGAGTTCCCCGACGTCACCATCTCCAAGATCCGCTTCCTGGAGAGCCAGGGCCTGATCGATCCCGAGCGCACGCCGTCCGGCTATCGCAAGTTCTACGGCACAGACATCGAACGCCTGCGGTGGATCCTCACCCAGCAGCGCGAGAACTTCCTGCCCCTGAAGGTCATCAAGGACCGCCTGGCCGACGGCTCGCCGGACGCTCCCGCCGGTCCCGACTCCGCGTCCGGCACCGGCCCCGCCGGCTCCACCGGGCCCCTTCCTTTCAGCCCCGACGGCGGGTCCGATCCGGCACCGGCGGCAGCCCCGGCCAGCGCGACCGGAACCGGGTCAGGCGGCACGGCCGCATCGGCGGGGTCGAAGGTGCGTGCATCGATGCCGGCCGGAGAGCTCGATGACGCCGACCGGCCCCAGCCGATCTGGATGGCCGACCTGGCCAAGAGCGGGCGCGGCGGAGCCGAGGCCCCCAGGGCGCGCAAGGTGCAGCTGAGCGCCGAGGTCACCGAGGTCAACCTCACCGCCGCCGAGCTGCAGGCCGCCGCAGGCCTCACCGAGGAGTCGTTGCGCGAGCTCGAGAAGTTCGGCTTGGTGGTCGGCCGGGCCATGGGCGACGACACCTACTACGACGGCGACGCCCTCGTCATCGCCCGCAAGGCGGCCTCGTTCATCGACCACGGGATCGGCGCCCGCCACCTGCGCATGTACAAGGTGGCGGCCGAACGCGAAGCCGGCTTCCTAGAGCAGCTCGCCATGCCGTTGCTCAAGCAGCGCAACCCCGAGGCTCGGCGCCAGGCGGTGGAGCTGGTCGAGGAACTGGCCGACCACGGCCACGACCTGCGCGCCGCGCTGCTGAGAGCCAACCTCCGCAAGCACCTCGACCGGGCCTGACGTGTCGGGGACTCCAGACCCCGACCTCCTGCTCGTCGCCGACCACGCGGAGATCCGGCGCCAGGTGGCCCGCGTGGCCGCGGAGATCGAGGCCGACCATCCCCGCGGTCTCACGGTGGTGTCGGTGCTCAAGGGCTCGGTGATGTTCCTCGCCGACGTCGTTCGGGAGTTGGACGTCCCGGTCCACGTCGAGTTCATCGGGATAGCCCCGTTCGACGGCAACGAGAAGCGGGCGCGGCTGGTGAAGGACGTCGAGCGCTCGGTGACCGACGCCGAGGTGGTCGTGGTCACCGGCACCTTCGACACCGGTCTCACCGCCGACTTCATCACACGTCACCTGGCGGCGGGGTCGCCCCGCTCGATCAAGGTGGCGACCCTCGCCGACAAGCCGGCCCGACGGCTGCTTCCCGCCAGCCCCGACTACGCCGCGTTCGAGGCACCCGATCGCTTCCTGCTCGGCTACGGCCTCGACTACGCGGGCCGCTACCGCAACCTGGTCGACCTGTGGGCGGTCGACGGAACCGCGCTGGTCGACGATCCCGATCGTCACGTGCCCGCCCTCTACGGAGCCTCGCAGCAGCCCGCCTGATCCGCCTCCACAGCGGCAACGAGCGGCGGTAGGGTGGATCCGTGGTCGAGATGGAGCTCGTCGGAGTGCGTGTTGAGATGCCGAGCAGCTCACCGATCGCGCTCCTGCGGGAGGTGGGCGGCGACCAGCGGGTTCTGCCGATCTTCATCGGTGCCCCCGAGGCCACCGCCATCGCCTTTGCCCTCGAAGAGGTGGTCACGCCCCGGCCGATGACCCACGACCTCCTGCGCGACGTACTCGACGACCTGGGCGTGAGCCTCGAGAAGATCGTGGTCACCGAGCTTCGCGAAGGCGTGTTCCACGCGGAGCTGGAACTGCACGGGAGCGACGGCACCCACACCGTGTCATCCCGGCCGTCCGACGCCCTGGCCCTGGCCGCACGCACGGGTTCGCCGATCTACGCGGCCGAAGAGGTGCTCGACGAGGCCGCCTACCCCGACGAGGCCGAGGGCGAGCCCGAGGTCCAAGAAGAGGTGGTGGAGCAGTTCAAGGACTTCATCAACTCGGTCGACCCCGAGGACTTCGCCATCTGAGCTGCCCGCGCCGGCCTGATCCCCGTCGCGTCCCCATGCCCCGCCGTCCCCATGGTTGACCGGCGCGCGGAGTACCCGTACTGTGGGCGTACCACACCGGCGTAGTTTCAGCGGTGTGGTCACTTCGTCCACCCAGCGTCGAGCGTCGATCCATCGGGAGCCAGCGATGTCCGAGCACTTCAGCGGCAAGAAGGCAGCCGAGATCGTCGGCATCACCTACCGGCAGCTGGACTACTGGGCGCGCACAGATCTGGTCCGACCGTCGCTGGCCGACGCCACCGGGAGCGGCAGCCGGCGGCGCTACTCGTACCGAGACCTGCTCGAGCTCAAGGTCGTCAAGACCCTGCTCGACTCCGGCATCAAGCTCGAGTCGGTGCGGGAGGCGTTCAGCTACCTCCGCGATCACCTCGGCGAGGACATCGCGTCGGCTCAGCTCATCATCAGCGGGGGATCGGCCATCCTCGTGCGCGACGACGACGAGCTGATCGACGTCCTCAAGCGCGGCCAGGGCGTCATGACCAACCTGCTATCGCTCGGCGGCGTGCAGAAGGAGGTCGACGACGCCATCGTCCACCTCCGCCCGGCCGACGCTGCTGCTGGCAAGCTGGCCGTTGCGCCGGCCAAGGCGCAGAAGGCGGCCCCACGTCCCCGACGGGCAGCCTCGGGGGGCTGAGCCCTGGAGCCGGTCGGGCTGCCGTACGAGCGCACCCGCTTCGCGCACAACGCGGAGCGGCAGCTGGCCCGACTGCTGGACTTCTACGCCGTGCGCTGGGAGTACGAGCCCCACACGTTCGTGCTGTCGCGCGGCGACGACGGCCACCCCACCTCGGCGTTCAGCCCCGACTTCTGGCTACCCGACCACGGCCGGTACCTGGAGGTCACCACGCTCAACCAGAAGCTGGTCACCCGCAAGAACCGCAAGCTCCGGCGGCTTCGCGAGATGCACCCCGAGATCGACGTGTCGCTCGTGTACCAGCGCGACTACCTGCAGCTCCTGGTCCGCTTCGGCCTGGAGCCCCCAGAGCAGCTCACCGACCTCGAGGCCCGGTCGCCGGCGGGGGAGCCCCTCGGGCTCCTCGGCCTGGGCACCTTCCCCTTCCGGGGTGGAGCAGACGCCACCGACCACTCGGTGGCCTGACCGTTCCGCCTCCCACGGCCCGCAACCTACGATCGGTGCCGTGACGCTCAAGCACTCGCCCCTCGACTCCAACCACCGCGCCCTCGGCGCCAAGATGGTGCCCTTCGGCGGTTGGGACATGCCGCTCAACTACGCCGACGGCACCCTGGCCGAGCACAAGGCGTGCCGGGAGGCAGCGGTGGCCTTCGACGTGAGCCACCTGGGAACGGTCCGGGTCACCGGGCCCGACGCCCTCGACCGGCTCCAGGCCGCGCTCACCAACGACCTCACCAGGATCGCTCCCGGGCGAGCCCAGTACACGCACCTGCTCGATGCCTCAGACGCGTCGGTGCTAGACGACATCATCGTGTGGTGGATCGACGCCGAACGCTTCGACGTCATGCCCAACGCCTCCAACACCGACGACGTGATCGCCGCGCTGGGCGGCGGTGCGGTCGACGTCACCGCGGAGCGGGCTCTGATCGCGCTCCAGGGTCCCGAAGCGCGCCGGCTGCTGGCCGAGGTCTTCCCGGCCGCGGCCGACGTCGGGCGGTTCCGGGTTCAGGAGCTGGACTGGAACGGTGTGGCCTGCACGGTGGCCGGAACCGGCTACACCGGCGAGGACGGCGTGGAGATCGCGGTGGCAGCCGAGCACGCGTCATCCACCTGGGACACGTTCATGGCCGCGGGCTTCAAGCCGGCCGGGCTCGGCGCACGGGACACGTTGCGGCTGGAGGCCGCCCTGCCGCTGCACGGACACGAGTTGGGTGCGGGCATCACCCCGCTCCAGGCCGGTCTGGGCTGGGTGGTGGCATGGGACAAGCCGTCGGGCTTCATCGGCAAGGAGGCGCTGCTGGCGGAGCGCGAGCGGGGAGTGCAGCGTCGTCTGCGCAGCCTCACCGTCGAGGGACGCCGCCCCCCACGCGCCGAGCAGACCGTGCTGGTCGACGGCGAGCCGGCGGGCGTGGTCACCAGCGGCAACTTCTCCCCGGCGCTCGGGCACGGCATCGCCCTGGCGTTCCTGCCCCCCGAGGTCGAGATCGGCGACGAAGTGGCCATCGACGTGCGCGGCGACGCCGTCCCCGCCCAGGTGGTCAAGGGACCGTTCGTGGAGAAGAAGTAGAGCGAACGCTCCCCTAGGGGTCGACCACGATCGCGTGGTTCGACACCGTGTTCGGGTTGGGGTCTGGGCTCGGCTCGGGATGATCTGACGAGGCCGTGTGCTCGACGTAGAAGGTGCCGGACTCGGTCGGTGTGACCGAAACCCGCATCATGAGACTGGACGCCCACTGCACGGTGCGATCTGCGGTGCAGGTCACCGTGTTGCCCGACGTCGTGCAGGTGCCGCTGAAGCTCGGCGTGGAGAAGTCGGGATGGTCCTCGGTCCAGCCCATGTAGGCGGACTCGATCTGGAAGCTCTCCGGGAAGGTCTGGCTGACGGCGATGCCGACGACGGGGCTCTGGGGTACCCAGACCGTGGTGTAGGAGTCGACCGTGTTCCCGACCTGATGGTTCGAGCTCGGCCAGTACGACCAGGCGACCGGCCGCAGGTCGACCGTGTCGACCGGAGCCACCGAGACTGCGACCACGTCGTAGTTCAGGTGCGGATCGGCCGTGGGTTCGGTTCCATCGGAGTGTGCGCCAGCCACCACGTTGGCCTCTCCGTTGGCCGGGAACTCGATCGTTCCCTGGATCGCCCAGGTGAAGCCGGGCTGCACGGGTTGAGACTCGATGGTGCACGTCACGACCGAGGTGTCGTAGCCACTGCACGAGCCGAGCGACATCGTGTCGGTGAACTTCACCGACGCCGCGTTGGTGGCACCGATCGAGAACGAGATGCCCGAAGCCGAGGCGGTGCCGTGGTTGGTGAGTTGGGCCACGAACGGCACGGGTGCGCCGGGTGGCACCGCCGACGGAAACGTGACGACCACGCCCAGATCACGCCCGTCGGGCGGCGGTGGCGGTTCGCAAGCCACCAAAGCACCACACAGCACCACAACGGGTATCGCCATCAGACGCTTGAACTTCCACACGTTCTTCATCTCCCATGTCGTGTGATGCAACGGCCGCCGTTTCGGTGACAGAGGACGAAACCGCGTAGCCGTGCTACCACGTTCAGTGCTGTTCGGCCAGCACATCGACCGGAGGGCACGAGCAGACCAGGTGGCGGTCGCCGTGGGCGCCGTCGATCCGGCGGACCGGCGGCCAGTAGCGGTCGGCCCGGTTTCCGGTGCCGGGGAACGCAGCCTCCTCGCGCGTGTAGGGGTGGCTCCAGTCGGTCACCGTGAGGCAGTCGACGGTGTGGGGTGCGTTGGCCAGCGGGTTGTCGTCGACGGGCCACTCGCCCGAGCCGACCCGGCCGATCTCGGCGCGGATGGCGATCATGGCCTCGCAGAAGCGCTCGATCTCACCCAGGTCCTCGGACTCGGTGGGCTCGATCATCAGCGTGCCGGCCACCGGGAAGCTCATGGTGGGGGCGTGGAAGCCGAAGTCGATGAGCCGCTTGGCCACGTCGTCGACGCTCACGCCGGTCTCCTTGGAGAGCGGGCGGAGGTCGATGATGCACTCGTGGGCCACCAGACCGCCCCGGCCCGTGTACAGGACGGGGTAGTGGGGCTGGAGCCGGTGGGCGATGTAGTTGGCGTTGAGGATGGCGACACGGGTGGCCTCGGTGAGGCCCGGTCCGCCCATCATCTTGATGTAGGTCCACGGGATCGGCAGGATGCCGGCCGATCCCCAGGGCGAGGCCGAGATCGGCCCGGGACCGGTGGCCGGTCCGGCCTCGGCCACCAACGGGTGGTTGGGCAGGTACGGCGCCAGGTGCTCGCCCACGGCCACCGGGCCGATGCCAGGTCCGCCACCGCCGTGGGGGATGCAGAAGGTCTTGTGGAGGTTCAGGTGCGACACGTCGGCGCCGAACCGACCTGGTCGGGCCAGTCCCACCATGGCGTTCAGGTTGGCGCCGTCGAGGTACACCTGACCACCGGCGTCGTGGATCAGACCGCAGATCTCGGTGACGGTCTCCTCGAAGACGCCATGCGTCGAGGGATAGGTGATCATGAGGGCCGCGAGATCGCCAGAGTGCTCGGAGATCTTGTTCCTCAGGTCGTCGACGTCGACGTTGCCGCCTTCGTCGCACGCAACCACCACCACGCGCATGCCCGCCATGACCGCGCTGGCGGCGTTGGTGCCGTGGGCCGACGAGGGGATCAGGCACACCGTGCGGTCTGCGTCTCCGTTGGCCCGGTGGTAGCCGCGGATGGCGAGCAGGCCCGCCAGCTCGCCCTGGGATCCGGCGTTGGGCTGGAGGCTCACCGCGGCATAGCCGGTGATCTCCACCAGCCAGCGCTCCAGCTCACCGATCAGCTCGAGGTAGCCCGCGGCCTGGTCGAGCGGTGCGAACGGATGGATGCCGGCGAACTCGGGCCAGGTGATGGGCTCCATCTCGGTGGTGGCGTTGAGCTTCATGGTGCACGAGCCGAGCGGGATCATCGTGCGGTCCAGCGCCAGGTCGCGGTCGGACAGCCGGCGCATGTAGCGCAGCAGAGCGGTCTCGGACCGGTGCTGGTGGAAGACGGGGTGGGTGCAGTACGGCTCGGTGCGGATCAGGTCGGTGGGCACCGCGTCGTCGGCGGTTCCGTCGAGGGCGTCCCAGTCGGCGGGGGAGAGGCCGAAGGCGGCGACCACGGAGTCGAGCTGGGCCCGTCCGGTGGTCTCGTCGCAGGCGATGCCGACGCGATCCGCGTCGACCAGGCGGAGGTTCACGCCCTCGGCGAGCGCGGCTGCCACCACGTCGGACGCCCGACCCGGGACCACCGCGGTGACCGTGTCGAAGAAGTCGTCGTGTTCGATCCCGACGCCACCGGAGCGCAGGGCGGCGGCGAGCAGGGACGCGAAGCGGTGCGTTCGTCGGGCGATGGCCGTGAGGCCTTCAGGGCCGTGGTACACGGCGTACATCGAGGCCACGATCGCGAGAAGCACCTGAGCAGTGCAGATGTTCGACGTGGCCTTCTCACGGCGGATGTGCTGCTCCCGGGTCTGGAGCGCCAGGCGGTAGGCCACGTTGCCGTCGGCGTCGACGGAGACGCCCACGAGGCGCCCCGGCATCGACCGCTGAAGGCCCTCGCGCACGGCCATGAAGCCCGAGTGGGGACCGCCGAAGGCGAGCGGAACGCCGAAGCGCTGCGCCACCCCCACCACCACGTCGGCCCCCATGGAGCCGGGGGAGCGCAGCATGCACATGGCCAAGATGTCGGCGTCGACGGTGACCAGGGCGCCGGCCTCGTGCGCCGACGCGATCACGTCGGTCCAGTCGACCAGGCGCCCCGAGGAACCGGGGTAGGGCAGGAGCACGCCGAACGCGGTCACGTCGGTGGGGTAGCCGCCGCTCAGGTCGGTGACGACCACGTCGAGACCGAGCGGCTCGGCCCGGGTGCGGACCACCTCGATGGTCTGGGGATGGCAGTCGGCGTCGACGAGGAACACGGCGTCGTCGGGAACGCCCTTGGCTGCGCGGCGGGCCAGGGTCATGGCCTCCGCCGCTGCGGTGGCTTCGTCGAGGAGCGAGGCGTTGGCGAGGAACATCCCCGAGAGATCCGAGACCAGGGTCTGGAAGTTGAGCAGCGCCTCCAGCCGCCCCTGGGATATCTCGGGCTGGTACGGCGTGTAGGCGGTGTACCAGGCGGGCGACTCCACGATGTTGCGCAGGATCACCGGCGGGGTGAGGGTGTCGTGGTAGCCGAGGCCGATCATCGACGTGACCACGCTGTTCTTGGCGGCCACCGCCCGTAGATCGGCCAGTGCCTCGGCCTCGCTGCGAGCCGGCGGGAGGCCGAGCTCCTCGGGCGAGCGGATCTGGGAGGGGAGCGCGGCATCGATCAGATCGTCGAGCGAGCTGAAGCCCAGGGCGGCCAGCATCTTGGCCTGGTCGTCGGACGCCGGCCCGACGTGGCGGTTGACGAACGGCGATGCGCCCTCGAGGTCGGAGAGGCTGGGGCTGACGGGCGGGTGGGGCACGGGGGTCTCCTCGGCCGGTGGCGCGGTTGGGTCGACCTCCCCCGCTGTCATGGGACCTGAGAGCTTCACCCGGATGTCGGGCTTTCCCCTTCGGTGAGGTGCGACGCTGCACCTGCTTTCCAGCGTTGCCTTGCTCTGACGGTCCTGGGGCCTGAGAGATTCCGGGGAGGGATTGCTCCTTCGGCGTACCCCTGAGGGCACTCTCCCGTCTGAGCGCGACGGCCCCGAGATCGTAACAGCGGGGCCGGCTCCGCGGCGCCGGTGCACGACCACCGCCGTGTGGTCGCTGCGCCACCCTTGGTGACCAGGCCACTAGGGTCTCGCCGATACGGGGCGACGTACGCCCGACCGAGGCGCCGATGCGCCCCGAGAGAGGACTTGGGATGAGGACGAAGCGGGCACTGGCAGGAATCGGAGTCGCGGGGGCGCTGGTGTTGGCCGGCGGTTGCGGAAAGGCCGCTGAGAAGGCCGCCGAGAAGATCACCGAGAAGGCCCTCGAGAGCGGCGAAGGCGTCGGGAACGTCGACATCTCCGGTGACGGGTTCTCCATCGAGGGCGAGGATGGCAGCAGCTACTCGGTCGACGCCGACGGCAACATGGTCATGACCGATGCCGACGGCAACGTCTCGACCGCCGATGCCGACGGCAACATGGTGATCCGCGGCGACGACGGCGAGACCACGTACTCGACCGGGGCCGACGCCGAGCTTCCCGAGGGTTGGCCCGAGGCCCTGGCTCTGCCCAGCGGTGCAGAACTGCTCACCAGCAGCGTCAGCACCCAGGACGGCCAGAAGAGCGCCAGCGTCATCGCCGAGTTCGATGGCGACATCGAGGAGGCCTACGAGGACTACAAGGCCGCGCTGACCGATGCCGGCTTCGAGATCGTCTCCGACAGCCTCACCAAGTCGTCCGACGGAGGCTTCGCGCAGCTCTCCGCCGAGGAAGGTGAGCTGTCGATCACGGTCTCCCTGGCCGGCGACCCCGACGGCACCGGCACGATAAGCATCAACGTCGGCGGCCTCTGATCCGAGACATCTGATCCCGAGACCTCCGCCCAGGGCGCCCGAGATCGGTTAGTTTCGTCACGTGACGAAACCAGCCATGATCGAGCGGTGCCGGTGGTGCGGACGTCCCTTGCCCGATCCGCGCCGCACCGGCCGTCCCCGGCGCTACTGCCGCCAGGGTTGTCGCCAGCAGGCCCACATGGCCCGAAAGGTGGCGGCCGCGCACGGGCTGCACGACGACGACGTGATCGTCGACCGACTCCGCCTCGAAGAGCTCCAGGGCGCTCTGTACTGCCTCCAGGCCGCCCTGGAGGACGTCGACCGGGACCTGGCCGGCGAGCACAACCAGACCGACGTGGCCGACGCCCTGCGGTGGCTCCTCGACAACGCAAGGCCGCTGGCCGACCTGTGGATCGAACCGAGGACGACCTCCGACAATCACTTTACATAACGTAGATTATGGGCGTTCCAACAAAGAAGGTGTGAGTGCTTTGGTCGAATAATTCGACCGAACTGCACACACCTGCTTCACGCCATTGCGCCCACGTACTCGGCCAGGTGCTGGCCGGTGAGGGTCTTGCGGGAGTCGACCAGGTCGGCCGGCGTGCCCTCGAACACCACCTGGCCGCCGTCGTGGCCGGCACCGGGACCGAGGTCGATGATCCAGTCGGCGTGGGCCATGACCGCCTGGTGGTGCTCGATCACGATCACCGAGCGTCCGCCGTCGACCAGCCGGTCCAGCAGGCCCAGGAGCTGTTCGACGTCGGCCAGGTGGAGGCCGGTGGTGGGCTCGTCGAGGATGTAGACGTCGCCCTTGTCGGCCATCTGGGTGGCCAGCTTCAGCCGCTGGCGCTCGCCTCCGGACAGCGTGGTGAGCGGCTGGCCCAGGCTGATGTAGCCGAGCCCGACGTCGACGAGGCGCTCCAGGATCTTGTGGGCGGCGGGGATCTTGGCGTCACCGTCAGCGAAGAAGGCCGCGGCCTCGGTGGCGGGCATGGCCAGGACGTCGGCGATGTTCTTGCCGCCGAAGGTGTACTCCAGCACCGACGCCTGGAACCGCCTCCCCTCGCACTCCTCGCACGGCGACTCCACGGTGGCCATGGGACCGAGGTCGGTGAAGATCACGCCCGCGCCGTTGCAGGTGGGGCATGCCCCCTCCGAGTTCGAGCTGAACAGCGCCGGCTTCACCCCGTTGGCCTTGGCGAACGCCTTGCGGATCGGATCCAGCAGCCCGGTGTAGGTGGCGGGGTTGCTGCGCCGCGAGCCCTTGATGGCGCCCTGGTCGATCACCACCACCCCCTCCCTACCAGCCACCGATCCGTGGATGAGCGAGCTCTTGCCCGACCCGGCCACGCCTGTCACCACGCAGAGGAAGCCCAGTGGGATGTCGACGTTCACGTCCTGGAGGTTGTTGGTCGACGCCCCACGCACCTCGATGGCGCCCACCGACTCGCGCACCGACTCCTTCAGCGAGGATCGGTCGTCGAGGTGACGGCCCGTGACCGTGTCGCTGCCCCTCAGTCTGTCGACGGTGCCCTCGAAGGTGACGCTGCCGCCCGCCGAGCCGGCCCCCGGGCCCAGGTCGACCACGTGGTCGGCGATGGCGATGGTCTCGGGCTTGTGCTCCACCACCAGCACCGTGTTGCCCTTGTCGCGCAGTTGGAGGAGCAGGCCGTTCATGCGGTCGATGTCGTGGGGGTGCAGGCCGATGGTGGGCTCGTCGAACACGTAGGTGACGTCGGTGAGGGATGAGCCGAGGTGGCGGATCATCTTGGTCCGCTGCGCCTCACCCCCCGAGAGGGTGCCCGCCGAGCGGTCGAGCGACAGGTAGCCGAGTCCGATCTCGGTGAAGGAGTCGAGCAGGTGCTGGAGACCCGCCAGCAACGGCTCGACCGAGGGGTCGTCGAGGCCTCTCACCCATTCGGCCAGGTCGGTGATCTGCATGGAGCAGACGTCGGCGATGCTCTTGCCGGCGATCTTCGACGAGCGGGCCAGCTCGCTCAGGCGGGTGCCGTCGCACTCCGGGCAGGTGGTGAAGGTGATGGCCTTCTCGACGAACGCCCGGATGTGGGGCTGCATCGACTCGACGTCCTTGGAGAGCATCGACTTCTGGATCTGGGGGATCAGGCCGAGGTAGGTGAGGTTGATCCCCTCGACCTTGATCTTGGTGGCCTCCTTGTGGAGGAGGTCGTTCAGCTCCTTCTTGGTGTACTTCCTGATCGGCTTGTCGGCGTCGAACCACCCGCAACCGCGATAGATGCGGCCGTACCAGCCGTCCATGGAGTAACCGGGGATGGTGATGGCCCCCTCGTTGAGCGACTTCGACTCGTCGTAGAGGGCGGTCAGGTCGAAGTCGGACACCGCCCCCCGCCCCTCGCAGTTGGGGCACATGCCGCCCGTGATGCTGAAGCTCCGCTTCTCCCGCACCTTCTTGCCGCCCTTCTCCAGGGTGACCGCGCCCGCGCCGCTCACCGAGGCGACGTTGAACGAGAACGCCTGGGGCGAGCCCACGTGCGGCTGACCGATGCGGCTGAACAGGATCCGCAGCAGGGCGTTCGCGTCGGTTGCGGTGCCCACCGTCGAGCGGGGGTTCGAGCCCATCCGCTCCTGGTCGACGATGATCGCCGTGGTGAGGCCGTCGAGCAGGTCGACGTCGGGCCGGGCCATCGACGGCATGAACCCCTGGACGAACGAGCTGTAGGTCTCGTTGATCATCCGCTGCGACTCGGCCGCGATGGTGGCGAACACCAGCGAGCTCTTGCCCGAACCCGAGACACCGGTGAACACCGTCAGCCGCCGCTTGGGCAGTTCGACGTTCACGTCCTTCAGGTTGTTCTCGCGGGCGCCCTGCACCCTGATCAGGTCGTGGCTGTCGGCCACGTGGACCCCGGTGCCTCCGGGGGCTGCCTTGCTTCGGGGACTTGCCTTGCTCATCGCTTCTCCATGGAAGGGGTCAGGTCCGGTGTCTACCCGGTCAGTCGTGCCGGCCGCGCCTAGTAGGTTGTCACCCCTATGTCCCGCAAGATCGACATCGAGCTCACCAGCGTCCGCGAGGACCAGACCTGGACCTGGCGCGCGGCCGGGGCCAAGCAGCCCAAGGGCGTGGTCGGCGCCGACCGGCTCCCCCAGGGGGCGTCCGTCGGCGACGTCCTGCGGGCCGAGGTCGACACCACGCTGGACGGAACCGAGGTCTTGTCGGTCACCCCGCCCAAGACCAAGAAGGAGTCCGAGGGCCGCATCGAGTTGATCGGTCGCGACCTGGCCGACGATCAACTGGTCACCACCACGCTGGCACCGAAGCGAGGCGGCAACCGTCGAGACCGCGGCGATCGCGACCGCGGCGATCGTCCCGGAGGTCGCGGTCGTGGCGATCGCGGAGACCGCCGCCGCGACGGCGAGGGCCGTTCGCGCCGCGATGGCGAGCGCTCAGGTGGGGGCCCCGACGGTGACCGTCGCGGCCGGGGGCCACGCGAGGGTGGCAACCGCCGCCCCCGTCCGGAGCGTCCCGCTCCCCCGTCGCGCCCCAAGGCCAAGCGGCTCCGGCCCGCCCGCACCCACCGCAAGGCCGCGCTCGAGGCGCTCGCTCCCGAGGAGCAGGTGATCGCCGAGCAGCTCCTGCGGGGCGGAGTACCCGCTGTGCGCCAGGCGGTCGAGAAGCAGAACGAGCAGGCCAAGGCGGCCGGCCAGCCGCTGGTCAAGGCCGACGCCCTCCTGGCCGTGGCCGAGCGCCTGTACCCCGCGCTCCGCGTGGCGGAGTGGCGCGACCGCGCCGAAGCCGCGGTGGCAGACCTCGACGAGCTCGACCTCCGCGATCTCCGCTCGGTGGTGGTGGCTGCCGAGGTCGGTGCCCGCGACGACGAGGCCAAGGCGCTCGCCGAGCAGATCAAGGAGGGCCTCGCCCGCCGCGTCGACGCCGAGCAGGGCGCCTGGCTCACCGAGATCAGCGAGACCCTCGCCACCGGGCGAGTTGTCCGTGCCCTGCGCCTCAGTTCGCGTCCCCCCAAGGCCGGCGCTCCCCTGCCGCCCGACGTCGCCGCCAAGCTGATCGAGGCCGCCTCCGGTGCTCTCACGGCCGACACCGTCCCCGACCGTTGGGCCACCGTGCTCGACGCGCTCTCGTTCTCGCCGGTTCGCCTCCAGGTCACCCCGGCCAGCAAGCCCGAGACGCCGGGCGAGGAGCTCATCGGCGTGGTCACGCGGGTGGCCGGACGACTCCCCCACATCGCCCAGGAGTTCGGCATCACGCCGCCGCCCGAGGGCGCCAAGCGCAGGGGCGGGCGCGGCGGCAGCCGTTCCCGCGGCGGTGCCAAGGGATCGGGTGCCCCCAGGTCCGACGCACCGCGTCCTCCCAAGCCCCCCAAGCCCGAGACCGACACCACCCCCGCCCAGGCAGAGGCCAGCTCGGTCGAGGCCGCTCCCACCCAGCCTGACGACGCCGTCTCCCCCACCACCGAGGTCGGCGAGGCCGCTACCCCCGAGGTACCGAGCGCCGAGGCCCAGTCCACCGACGCTCAGAGCACCGAGGCCCAGACCACCGAGGCCCAGACCACCGACGCGCCGGCCGAAAACGCCTCCGAGGACGGCCCCGAATCCGCTTGAGGGCCTCAGTGGATGCGTCGGAGGCCGGCGCTCCACCGAAAACCTGACTGGTCGGTCAAGTGCGGTACCGTGTCGACCCATGACCGTCGATTACGAACTGCGCGGCCACGTGGCCGTGCTCACCATCAACCGCCCGGACGCCCGCAACGCCGTCAACACCGACGTCGCCCAGGGCATCGAGGCCGGTCTCGACCGCCTCGAAGAGGACCCCGAAGCCTGGGTCGGCATCATCACCGGCGCCCGGACCGAGAAGGGCTACATCTTCTGCGCCGGCGCCGACCTCAAGCAGATGAGCGTCGATCCCGGTGGCATGACCACCCAGAAGGGCGGTTTCGCCGGCATCGTCCAGCGTGAGCGCACCAAGCCGCTCATCGCCGCGGTCGACGGTCCGGCTCTGGCCGGTGGCACCGAGATCGTCCTGGCCTGCGACCTGGTGGTGGCGTCCGACACCGCCGTGTTCGGCATCCCCGAGGTGAAGCGGAACCTGGTGGCCGGCGCCGGCGGCCTCTTCCGCCTCCCGCGCAAGATCCCCCGCAACATCGCCATGGAGCTCGCGCTCACCGGGCGTCTCGACTTCCCGGCCGAGCGGGCCCACCACTTCGGGCTGGTCAACCGCCTCTGCGCCGAGGGTGCAGCGCTCGACACCGCCCTGGAGCTGGCCGGAGAGGTCACCCAGGCTGCTCCCCTCGCAGTTCGCGAGAGCCGCTCGATCATCCTGGCCGCCACCGATCAGCCCGACGAGGTCGGCTGGAAGCTGTCGGGCGAGGGCATGGTCAAGATGTTCCAGACCGAGGACTTCGGCGAGGGCCTCACCGCCTTCATCGAGAAGCGCGATCCCGTGTGGAAGGGCAAGTGACCCTCTAGATCCTCCAGATCACGTGATCGTCTCGATGATCGCGTGGTCGTGCAGGAACTCGGCCAGGCCGGGTGCCAACCTGAGCTCAGCGACGTCGCCGAGGTCCACCCAGCGGGCCTCGGCGGCGTCGTCTCCGGCCTCGGGCTCTGCCGATTCCAGGAGCGACACCTCGTGGCAGAGGATCACGAAGTGCTCAGGACCCTCGTGCTCAGGCGGGTCGGGGTCGGCGAGCAGCTCCAGGACGCCGATCAGGCGGCCGCACACCCCCTCCAGGGCGGTCTCCTCCCGAAGCTCCCTCACCACGGCCTCGGCGAGCATCTCACCCTCCTCCACCCGACCGCCCGGTACCGCCCAGGTCCCGGCGGCCGGACCGTGGCCCCGCCGGACGAGGAGCAGCCGGTCGTCGTCGACCAGGACCGCGCTGACGGCCACGTGCGGGCCGCTCACCGATACTCGCCCCCGCTCGCGGCCTCTGGTGACCGGAGGGACCGATGCACCAGGATCGCCCTCGCGGTGAGCCCGAAGCGTTCGAAGAAGTTCTTGGTGGCCCTGTCGCCCGGCAGGGCCAGGGCGTCGATCCCCACGGCACCGGCGTCGCCGGCGTGGTCCAGGAGGAGGTCCATCATGGCTTCGCCCACCCCCACCCCACGGGCTTCCTTCACCACGTAGAGATCGGTCACGACGGCCAGGACGTCGTGATCGTGGAGCGTCTCGAGGTGCATAGCGCCGAACCCCACGATGGTCGCGTCGATCAGCCCCACCACGATGAAGCGGCCCGGTTCACCCGCGAGCGCTCCCATCAGGTCGTCGTCGATGGGCTCCCGGCGCGCCTCCCGGACCGACCAGATCGCTCCCCCACGGTTGAGCCTGAGCTCTGCCTGACCCTCTCGAGCCAGCGCGACCACCTCGGTGAGGTCGGCGGCCTCGGCACGCCGAGCGCTCTCCACGGGGCGCTAGCTGCCCTGGAGCTGGGCGATCTTGCCCAGGATCGTCTTGCGGGCCCGGTGGGCCGACTCATAGGCCCTGACGGCCTCCAGCTCGACGTCGTCGAGGCCGGCCAACCGCGGGATCACGTGGGACGCGGCCAGGCTGTCGTAGTCGGCGATGGCGAGGTCGGCCGAAGCCGCACTGGACTGCGCCACCCGGTCCGACGCCGGCGCCGGTGTGGTCGAGGTCGCAGAGGTCGGGGCGACGGGCGACCTGGATCCGTTCTGATCCGCAGCGGTCCGATCCGCGCCGGTCGAGCGTTCCGGAGCCGGGGCACCGACCCCGAACTCCGCCAGCAGCGCCTCCGCCTGGGCCTGGGCCTGGGACAGCCGCCGCTTGCCCACCGCCTGACCCTGGGTCACCGCGAAGCGACCGACCATCTTGGCCATCATCACCTGCTGCCGTCCCCGTTCGACGAACGTGGGCAGGAGGCTCTTCGCTTCCAGCGCGAACCCGATGGGTGCGAACACCGCCAGCTCGACGGCTTGCTCGGCAGGTCGCTTCGAGTCGGTCACCTCTCCATTTTGACCGACCGACGGACCCGGGAGCGAATGGCAGGTCGCCCGGGCCACGCCGTGACCACCTGGCCGCTTCACCGACCGGGCGACCTCAGGCGAAGCGTTCCTTCATCGGGCAGTCCTCGCCGTCGAACCCACCCGGGCAGTCGGTGCGCTTCGAGCTGAACTGGCTGCGCCGGACGAGCAGGAAGCAGGCGGGGCAGGAGAACTCCTCGGCGGCGCGGGGGGCGAGCCGGTCGCCGCCCTCGGAGCGGTCGTCGGCCGGAGCCTCCTCGTCCTCGTCTTCGTCGTCGTCGGCGCCGGCCTTGATGCGGTCGCGCAGGATCGTGTCCAGATCCTCCTCGACGTCGTCGGGGTCGAGGTCGTCGTCGTCCTCCTCCTCCTCCTCGTCGCCGGACCCAGAGCCAGAGCGGTTGCGGGTGGACGACGGGGCGGCCTTCTTCTTCTCGTCCTCTTCCTCTTCGTCGAGGTCGTCGACCACATCGTCGTCCTCGTCGACGTCGATGGCTTCGTCGTCGTCGTCGAACGCCTCGTCATCGATGACGTCTTCCTCGAGGTCGTCGTCTTCGTCATCGACCTCGAGGTCGTCGTCTTCGATGATTTCTTCGTCAGACATGGGGTCCTTCACTGGAGAGGTCGGGGGCCAACGGGCCGAAGGTCGCGGCGGATCATACGCGCACGCGCACGCGATGCCGCATCCACGAACCAGAAATCAGGCGGAAGTGCCACCTGACCGGCGGGCTTCGGCCCGGCGCTCGGCGTCAAGCCGTTCCAGAGACGGCTCCGGAGAGTGGTCGACGTAGCGCATCATCTCGGCCACCGCGTGGTGACCGGCGACCTCGGCCACCTGCCGGTGCATGTCCTGAGCGACCTCACGGTACGACGGGTGGCCCTGCGGCCCGCTGCGGAGCTCGAGCATGTGCATGGCTTCCCGGGCGTTCATCTGCATCACGAACCGGACCTTGAAGGCGAGGGCCACCGCATAGGGGGCCTGCGCCGGGAAACGGGGTTCGAGGAGGTCGTGCAGCGCAGCCGACCGCTCCATGGCCGCGTCGAACTCGTCGCGCTGACCAGCCAGGTCGATCGACTCCGGACGCACGTAGCCGTGCCGGGGGCTGAGCTGCTGCCACTCGACGGTGAGCATCCGGTGCCGCTGGAGGTCTCGGAACGCGCCGTAGTCGGCCAGCACGTCGAATCGGTAGTCGATCCGTTCGAGGGCCCGACCGGGCCGGTGCCGCCGGTTCGACCTCTCCCCCACGTAGGCCCGCACGACCTCGAGCCGGTCCTGGGCGGACATGGCCCGGACCACCGCCTCGACCTGGGCCTCGGGCCGGTTGGTGTGGGCGTAGAGCATCGCCGCCACCATCTTGATCTCCGCATCGGGATCGAAGTCGGTGAGGGTCACGAGCGGTGACTCCTCGACGGTGCCGTCGGCCGGGAACAGCCGTTCCGCCACCTCGTCCATGGCCGAGCGGTTGGCGGCCAGGTAGGTGCTCCACGCCACGCCGCGATCGTCGAGGTCGACCCTCTTCAGGAACGAGGGGATCACCTTGCGGAGCTCGTGGAGCATCAGGTCGGCGTAGGTCCGGGCCTCTGGTAGAGGGTGCGAGCGCATCCGCAGGAGCAGGGCCTCATACGCCTGACCGGTCCCGTAGATGCCCACGTTGGAGAGCGATGCGGCCGGAAGGATCCCACGCAGGGAGTCGAACGCCTTGGCCCGGATGGCCTGGCGGTAGACGAAGTCGGAGTCGTTCGGGTCCTTCGGAAACTGCTCCCGGAAGAAGTCGGTGAGCTTGGGCAGCAGCGCGGCGTAGGTGTCGAACAGGCGGTCCATCTCACCGACGTAGCGGGTTCCGAGCGGAGACCCGAGCACGGCCGGGTCGCGGTGGAAGCGGTAGCGGCCGCCGATCCGGGCGTCGTAGGCGATGTATCGCGTCGACTGCTCGAGGTACGACATGAGCCGACCCCACTCGAGCACCTTGGTGAGCAGGTTGGAGGCCTGCTCGCACGCCAGGTGCACTCCACCGAGCTGCGCCACGGAGTCGTCGCCGTACTCGAAGAACACGCGGTCGTAGAGCTCCTCGGCCCGACGGAGCCCGATGGTGGCGTCGATCGACTGGTCGCCCGAGATGTCGAGCTCGCCCACGAACTCGTCGAGGAACAGCCGGCGGAGGCTCTTGGCCGAGCGTGAGTAGCGGGCGAACAGCGCCCCCTTCACCACCTCGGGCAGGTTCACCAGAGCGAACACCGGGCTGTCCAGGTTGGTGAAGTAGCGGCGGAGGACGTCGGCTTCCTCGCTGGTGAACTCTTCGGCGACGTAGACGGTCACGGGTGAGGAGGCTAGAGGCTCGGACCCCTCACCCAGGGGATCCGCCCTGACCTGGTGGGAGGCCCGTCGACCCACCGTGACGGCCGCGCCGGACCCGCGCCGGCCGGGTTCAGGAGCCCGTGAGGACGCTGGCGCGGCCCGAGGCACGGCCCGCGGCACGGGCCGCCGCGAAGTCTTCCTTCACCGCCGTCAGGAGGGAGCGGTCGACCCACAGGTCGACGACCATCCCGGCCAGGGTGCGGGCGCCGTCGATGACGGCACGATCGCCCTCGGAACCGCCGGCGAAGCGCTCGAAGTCGGTGGTGTGGATCGGCACGTTCGGCGGCGAGACCGCGATGGTCGGGTGGATCGACGGCACCAGGTGGCTCACGTTCCCCATGTCGGTGCTCCCCACCACCTTGATCTGGTCGTCGGGTTCCACCAGCGTGCGGCCGGTCCGCTCCACGTTCTGCCGGTACAGATCGACCAGGACGTCGTTGTCGACCATGTCGGCGTAGGCCGGATGCTGCCATTCGTGCTCCACGGTGCAGCCGGTGGCCGTCGCGCCTGCCTCCAGTGCAGCCATCACGCGCTCCTTGAGGGCGGCGAGCCCCGCCACGGTGGGCGACCGGACGTACCAGAAGGTCGAGGCGCTCTCGGGCACCACGTTGGGCGCCCGTCCCCCGTCGGTGAAGATCCCGTGGATCCGCTCGGTGGGCAGGATGTGCTGACGCAGAGCGGCCACGTTCACGTAGCCGAGCACGGCGGCGTCCAGTGCGTTGCGCCCCAGGTGGGGCGCGGCCGCCGCGTGGGCTGCGTGACCGCGGTAGGTGACCGCGACCTGTTGGATGGCGATGGCCCCGAAGCGGGCGAGGTCCAGCCCGGCGGGGTGGATCATCAGGGCCGCGTCGACGCCCTCGAATGCCCCTCGCTCGGCCATCATCACCTTGCCTCCGCCACCCTCCTCAGCCGGCGTGCCGAGCACCACGAGCGAGCCGCCGAGCTCCTCCGCGAAGCGGGCCGCGGCGAGGCCTGCGCCCAGACCGGCTGCCGCGATGACGTTGTGACCGCACGCGTGGCCGATGCCCGGGAGGGCGTCGTACTCGCAGAGGATGGCGACCAGTGGCCCGTCGCCGCTCCCGACGCGCGCGGCGAACGCGGTGTCGAGACCGAAGGCCGAGCGCTCGACCTGGAAGCCGGCGTCCTCGAGCGCCCCGGTCAACAGGTCGTGGGCGTGCCGCTCCTCGAACGCCAGCTCGGGCCGGCCGTGGATCTGGCGCGAGATCCCGATGAGGTGGTCGGTGTCCGACGCGACCGCCGCGTCGACACGGGACTTGAGAGCAGCGATGTCGGCCACGGCCGGAGGTTAGTGCTGAGCCCGGATCGGCCCTACTCGTGGGTCAGGACGATCTTGCCCATCTGGTCGCCGGAGCGGAGGCGTTCCAGGGCCTCTGGGTAGCGGTCGAGCGGGAACACCTCGTCGACGGCCACGTCGAGGCCCTGGGCCACCAGGTCGACGACCGCCGAGAACTCGCCGTAGCCGCCCATGGTGGAGCCGATGATCTCGTACTGCTTGAAGAACAGCCGAGGGAGGTTCAGCTCCACCTCCTGGCCGGAGGTGCCGCCGCAGACCACCAGGCGTCCGCCCGGCTTCAAGGCTCTCATCGAGGAGTCCCAGGTGGCCGGACCGACGCTCTCCACCACCACGTCGCACCGCACCGGCCACTCGCCGGCCGAGTCGAAGGCATCGGTGGCGCCCAGAGCCAGTGCCCGGTCGCGCTTGGCCTCATCCCGGGAGGTGACGTACACCTCCGCTCCCATCCGGCGAGCCAGCGCCAGCGCCGCCATGGAGACGCCGCCGCCGATCCCCACGATCAGCACCCGCTCCCCCGCCCGCACCCGGCTCCGGCGGAGCATCCGGTAGGCGGTGAGCGTGGTGAGCGGGAACGCGGCGCACTCCTCCCAGCTGCGCCCCTGCGGGCGGGGCACGACGTTGCGCGAGGGCACGGTGAGCAGCTCTCCGTGGCCGCCCCACCGCTGCTCCCCCACTATCTGGAGACCGGGGTACATGGGGGCGTCGTCGCCGTGGGCGACCACCGCGTCGAGCGGGCAGACCGACGGGTTCACGACCACCTCGTCGCCCACCGACACACCGCCGACCGACGACCCCACCGACTCGACCACGCCGGCCACGTCGCAGCCGGGCACGTGCGGCAGAGCGGGACGGGGCTTGCCCCTGGTGACCCACAGGTCCATGTGGTTCAGCGCGGATGCCACCGGGCGGATCCTCACGTCGTCGGGACCGACCTCGGGATCGGCCACCTCGCCGAAGCGGTACCGGCCGGGCGATTCGTCGAGGATCCACGCACGCATGGGCCGCGACCGTACCGTGCGTGCTGGTGGGTCAGACCACGCAGGTGAGGAGGTCGGGCAGCAGGGTCACCGACAAGGCGGTGACCCTGCCGGCCACGGTGCCGTCGAGGTGGATCGGGGTGGGCGTAGCGAACTCGAGCTCGAGGGACCGGACCCTTCGCTGGCGGATGCCGGGGTGGGGCACGTGGGTGCCGGTGGGAAGCCGGTGCCGGGCCTTGATCCGGTCGTCGAAGCCGAGGTCGCCGTCGAACACGTCGAGCAGCCCGTCGTTGGGGTGCGAGCGCGGTGCCACGTCCCAGGCGCCGATCCACTGGGCGTTCATCACCGCCACCACCCGCCCCCGCCACCAGGACCGCCGCGCCACGAGGTGCGCCACGAACCAGTGCTCCACGCCGTCGATCTCCGTGCGGCCCACGTCGATCGGCAAGCGGGTGGCGTCGACGGACCGCAGCCGAGCGGCGTCGCCCCGACCCCCCACGGTGCGGCAGAGGTCGCCGCCCAACAGACCGATCTCGGGCAGGGGCGCACCGCTTCGCATTGCGTCCTCGACCACTGCTCTCAACGCCTGATCGTCTCGCACCACCACGCCGTCGCCGGCCAGGGGGCCCTCTTCCCCCCAGGGCGCGCCCTTCTCGATGGTCATCGGCTCACGCCGGGCCGGCGGGATCGTCGGGCGCGGCGATCTCGGTGGACGCTGCCACCACGCCGTGCATGAGCGCCTCGGCTGCCTGCGAAGCCGATGCGGCCGTGGCCGGAACCGGAGCCACCGCCGCCATCTGTCGCAGGAGGTCGATCAGCGTCTTGATGTTGCGGACGAAGTCGCCTCCCGACATCAACTCGTCCTCGAGGACCACGTCGAGGCTCTCCCCCGCCGCCCAGGCGTGGGCGTGGGCCAGGAAGGTGGGGTCGGGCATCCGACTGGCGCGAAGGCCGATCTTCTCCTCGTCGTCGATCAGCCCCCGCGCCATGCGCTCGAGGCGGTCGCTGTGCTGCCGGACGCGCTTGCTCGGGAACCATGGCGCCGGGGGCAGGTCCTTGGACCGGTGCTCGTAGGTGAGCATCGAGGCGAGACCGGCGACCTCGGCGGGGTTCAGGTCGTCGAAGAGGCCCTCCGACAGGGCCATGGCGCACAAAAGGTCGGACTCGTGGAAGATCCGGCTCAGCAGCTCGCCCCGCTCCGTGACGGTCCACCCGTCGACGAAGCCACGGCGTTCCAGGAGCGCGTGGATTAGGTCGAACTGCTTCACCAGGGTGCCGCTGCGTTCGGCCAGGCGACGCTCCACATCGGCCAGCTGACCCTGGAGGCGATCGCGCTCGGCCGCCGCCACCAGGTGGGCCTCGAGGTCCGGGCACGCCGCCACCGCCAGGTCGGCGGCCTTCGGTTCCCGCTCCGGGGCGGACTCCCCGGCGCTGGCCCCTCGGGTCCGGTGTCTGAGCTCGGCCTTTCGCAGCTGGGCCGTCAAGCGTCGCTGGATCGGGCGGTCACGGGGATCAAAGGGCTCGGGCAACCGCACGCGGCCCGATGCGAACGGGGGCTCGTCGAAGTCGTCCTCGTCGAGGGTCTCCACCCTGGCGTCGATGCCGATGACGCGCACCCGAACCCGTCCCTTGCGGTGCGTCACCGAGAGCACGGCCAGTCGGTGACCTCGCAACCGCAACACGTCGCCGGGCACCAGATCGGTGGCGGCCGACGAGATCTCATCCGCTGCCCTCTGTCGCCGTTCCCGGCCGGCCCTGCGCTCCTCCCGCTTCAGCCGGCGGTACTCATCGACGTCGCCCAGCTCGCACCGAACAGCCTCCTCGGCCTCGGCGAGGAGGCTCTGGCGTCGGGCGCGCCGGTTCGTGAGCCGGGCGACGGACCGGTCGCTCTGGTACTGGGCGAACGAGCGGCCGAGCAACTCGTGGGCGCGCTCGCGATCGTGGCGACGCACCAGGTTGACCACCATGTTGTACGTCGGTTTGAACGCCGAGCGGAGCACGAACTCACGGCTGGCAGCCAGCGCGGCCACCTTGTCGAAGCTGTGCCAGGGCGACCACAGCACCAGGGCGTGACCCACCGGATCGAGCCCCCGGCGACCGGCGCGCCCGGTGAGCTGGGTGTACTGGGACGGGGTCAGGTCCTCGTGGTGGTCGCCGGTGAACTTCGAGAGGGACTCGATCACCACCGACCGTGCCGGCATGTTGATCCCCAGCGCCAGCGTCTCGGTGGCGAACACCACCTTCACCAGCCCCTCCACGAAGCAGGCCTCCACCGCCTCCTTGAAGGGCGGCACCATGCCCGCGTGGTGGGCGGCCACGCCCGCTTCGAGGCCGGCGGACCAGCGGTCGAAGCCGAGAAGCGTCAGGTCGGCGGCATCGAGGTGCGCCACGCGGGCGGCCACGATCTCGCGAACGCGCCTGGCTTCGGGGCGGGTGGTGAGCCGTAGGCCGGAGTCGAGCACGGCCCTGGCCGCGTCGTCGCACGCGGCCCTGCTGAAGATGAAGTAGATGGCCGGCAGCAGGCTGCTACCTGCCAGGTGGTCGACCACCTCGGGGCGACGCGGCGGTCCCCACCGCTGCCTGCTGCGCTGACGGTGCTGGAGGTGGCGTGGTCCGGTGGGCGCCGGCGCGTCGAAGCGCTCGCCCTCGGGGTTGGGTCGGTTGCCCACCAAGGTCTGCAGCTGGACCAGCCCGCCTTCGGACCGGTCGTGCACCAGGTAGTGGTTGACCAGCTCGACCGGGCGCTCGTGCTCGATCACCGTCTCGGTCTCGCCCCTAGCCGAGGCGATCCAGCCGGCCAGTTCGTCGGCGTTGGAGACGGTGGCCGACAGGCACACGAAGCGGACCTGCTCGGGCGCGTGGATGAGGACCTCCTCCCACACCGGCCCGCGGTAGCTGTCCTGCAGGTAGTGGACCTCGTCGAGCACCACCCAGCTCAGCGACCGCAGCGCCGGCGACCCGGCGTAGATCATGTTGCGGAGCACCTCGGTGGTCATCACCACCACCGGCGCATCGCCGTTCACCGCGTTGTCGCCCGTGAGCAGACCGACGGAGTCGTGGCCGTGCCGGCGGACGAGGTCGGCGTACTTCTGGTTCGACAGGGCCTTGATGGGCGTGGTGTAGAACGCCCGCCTGCCGGACCCGAGCGCCTTGGCCACGGCGTGTTCGGCCACGACGGTCTTGCCCGACCCGGTGGGCGCCGCCACCAGCACGTTGTGGCCTCGGTCTATCGCGGCGAGGGCGTCGACCTGGAAGCGGTCGAGGGTGAACCCTTCACCGCTGGGCTGGCCGGGGGCCGACCGCTCAGGCAGCGTTCCGCCTCCGCCTGCCGCGGACGATCAGCCGCCCCAGGAGGATCGAGATCTCGTAGAAGACCACCATCGGCAAGGCCAGGGCCACCAGGCTGATGGGATCGGCGCTGGGGGTGATCACGGCCGCCAGGACGAAGATGATCACGATGGCGAAGCGTCGGAACGAGGCCAGCTGCTGGGGATCGACCAGGCCCACGAGCTGCAGGAACACCACCACTATCGGGAACTGGAAGCCCACCCCGAACGCAACCATCATGTAGAGGATGAGCGTGACGTAGCTCTCCAGCGAGTACTGGTACTGGACGCTCTCACCTCCCATCGATTGCAGGAACCCCAGCGCCTCCGGGAGCGTGTAGTACGCGATGGCCGCGCCCATGGCGAAGAGCACGGTGGCCGAGGCGACGAAGGCCGTGGCGTAGCGCCGTTCGTTCTGGTAGAGCCCCGGCGCGATGAACTTCCAGATCTGCCAGAGGATGACCGGCATGGCCATGGCGATGCCGAGGTAGGTCGACATCTTGATCCGGAGCATGAAGATCTCGAGCGGATCGAGCGACAGGAACTTGTCGGACACGTTGGGGTCGTCGGAGAGCTTCTCCAGCGGACCCCTGAGCACGTTCAGGACCGGGTGGAAAAGGAACCAGCCCGCCACCGCTCCGACGGCGATGGCCACGAACGACCTGATCAGGCGGCTGCGCAGTTCGACCAGGTGCTCCATGAGCGACATGCGCCCACCCAGATCTGCCTCGGTCATCGTGGCCACGGGGACGCGGCGTCAGCCGGCGGCACGGTCGGCGGAGCTTATGCCGGGGCGGTCCGAGACCGGGTCGATCACCGGAGCGGCGGACGGCGCGGTGGCATCGGGTCCGCTGGCGGCGGGCGCACTACTCGGGGATGTGTCGCTCGAGGAGGTGTCGCTCGAGGAAGCTCCGCTCGCTGGGGAGGCCTGCTGTTGACCCGTCGCCTGCGGTGGCGGGGCCGAGGAATCACGAGCCGGGGAATCGGGCGCCGAAGAGGTGACGTCGAGCGTGTTCATGGCGCTGCGCATCTCGTCCTGGAACCCGTTGGAGACCTTGCGGATCTGGGCCATGACGTTTCCGAAGCTGCGCATGGCCTTGGGAAGTTGCTCCGGGCCCAGCACGACCAGGGCGACGAGCAGCACGACCATGATCTCCGGGCCGCCCACGTTGAACATGGGCCGAGCCTACCGGCGGTGGATCCGCTCGATCGAAGCGCGGGTCCGGCGGGTCTCGACGCGCACGGGGATCAGGGCGTGCTCGATGCGACGGAAGCGGCGCTGGGCCACGTCGAGGTCCTCCACGGCATCGGCCAGCTTCCGCACCAGCACGATGGCTGCCACTGCTCCGATCAGCAGGACTGCGACGGGGGCGAACCAGGAGACATCCACGATCTGGAGCCTACCGGTCCCGGGCGAGCTATGTCGCTCAGCCCGTGACGCCCTTCGTCATGGCGACGATCGCGTCCATCCAGTCGTCGGACTCGAGCACCTCGTGGAAGTCGAGGAGGTCGTCGTGGGTGATGGGATCGCCCGAGCGGGGCTCGTCCAGCTCGGCGGGGAGCGACCAGGTGACGAGGCGGACACCGGAGGTGACGAGCAACTCGACCACCCGCGGTTCGGCCGATCGCACGCCACGCTCGTGGCAGCGGGGGCAGGAGAAGCAGTACGTACCGGAGCCGTCGTTGCGGCAGACCCGAACGGTCAGGTCACGAGAGGTCATCTCGATGTCACCGCAACGATCACAACTTGCCCGGATGGTGGCCATGCTCGCCCTCCAAAGAAAGGTACGGAGGAATGATCGTCACCATCCCCTCGGGGGTTGAGCGGGTAATTCGGCCTATTCGCGCGTCTCGTCACGCGCAGTGGTCATGAGGCACGATTGCGGGCATGGGAGTCCTGGTTCCGTCACGCCGCGTGCCGCCTGTGACGTTCGCACACCGTGGGGCGAGGGCCCATGCCCCCGAGAACACCCTCGAATCCTTCGCCCTGGCGCTGAGACTCGGGGCCACGGGGATCGAGAGCGACGTGTGGCTCACCGCCGATCGCGTGCCCGTCCTCGACCACGACGGGGTGGTGGGCCGGGTCCGGAGACGGCCGATCTCCCAGTTCGTCCGGGCCGACCTCCCGCCTCACGTTCCCGCTCTGGCCGACCTCTTCGACCAGCTGGGCACCGACTTCGAGCTGTCGCTCGACGTGAAGGACCCAGCGGCCGGACCGGTGGCCGCCTCGGTGGCAGCATCAGCAGACCCCACCATGCCGTCGCGGCTGTGGCTCTGCCACGACGACCTCGATCAGCTGGTGTCGTGGCGCGACGACTCGCCCTACGTCCGCCTCGTGTGCAGCACCAGGCTGGCGCGGGCCAAGCAGGGCCCCGAGCGCCTGGCGGCCCAGCTTCGCCAGCGGTCGATCGACGCGGTGAACCTCCACCACAGCGAGTGGACGGGTGGCCTGACCACGCTCTTCCACCGGTTCGGAACCCTCGCGTTCGGGTGGGACGCCCAGTTCGAACGCATCCTCGACGGGCTCTTCCGTATGGGGATCGACGGGGTCTACAGCGATCACGTCGACCGGATGACCGACGCGCTCGCACGACACCTGGCCCGGCCCGAGCTGAACCAGCCCCCCTCCTCCGAGCCGGGTTGAGTGACCAACTGGAGCAGCCGGCCCAACCTCAGGCGACGTCCCAGGTGGGCCTGCTCTGGAGCAGGGCGGCGAGGTCGCCCTCTCCTGAGCGGTCGTGGGCAGCCGCGAGCTGACGGTCGGTCTCACCGCCGTAGTCGGGTCGGTCGATGGCGCGGAAGACCCCCACCGGGGTCGGTTCGTAGGGACCGGCCGAGAGCCTCGAGAGCATGAACGCCAGACCGGGCTCCTGCCGGGCCTCGTCATGCACGAGGATGGCGTCCTCGCCCACGTCGGCCACCGAGACGATCTCCGCCCTTCCCTGCCCCGTCAGCACCACGCCCCGCTCCTTCTCGGCGCCGAATCGGATCTGCTCGCCGTGGATCAAGGGGATCAACATGTCGTCGCGAGCCGAACGCGAGGTGATGGCGCCGAAGGCACCGTCGTTGAACACGTTGCAGTTCTGGAAGATCTCGACGAACGCCGCGCCACGGTGGTTCCGCGCTCGACGCAGCGTCTCCATCATGTGGGCCCGATCCATGTCGTGGGTGCGGGCCACGAACGTGGCCTCTGCCCCCAGGGCCACGCTGATCGGGTTGAACGGCTGGTCGAGCGACCCGAACGGGGTCGACTTGGTGACCTTGCCGACCTCGCTGGTGGGCGAGTACTGACCCTTGGTGAGCCCGTAGATCTGGTTGTTGAACATCAGGATCGTGAGGTTCACGTTGCGACGCAGCGCGTGGATCAGGTGGTTGCCGCCGATCGACAACATGTCGCCGTCGCCGCCCACGACCCACACGTCGAGGTCGCTGCGAGCCATGGCCAGACCGGTGGCGATGGCCGGGGCCCGGCCGTGGATGCTGTGCATCCCGTAGGTGTTCATGTAGTAGGGGAAGCGGGCGGCGCACCCGATGCCCGACACGAACACCGTCTCGGCGGTGGTCCCACCGAGCTCGGGCATGAGCATCTGGACGGCCTTGAGGATGGAGTAGTCGCCGCATCCGGGACACCAGCGGACCTCCTGGTCGCTGGCCCAGTCCTTGGGGGTGGTGGCGAGGTCGGTCATTGTTCGATCTCCTTCAGGAACGCCGCCTCCAGCTCCCCCGCCGTGAACGGGGTGCCCTGGACCTTGTTGACCGGGCGGGCGTCGACCAGGTACTGCGAGCGGATGAGGTGCGAGAGCTGACCGAGGTTCATCTCGGGGACCACCACCCTCGGGTACTTGGCGAGCACCTCGCCCAGGTTGGCGGGGAACGGGTTCAGGTGGGTCAGGTGGGCGTGGGCCACCTTGTGGCCGCGCTTGCGGCACCGGTTCATGGCACCGTCGATGGCGCCCCAGGTCGATCCCCACCCCACGGCCAGCAGCTCGGCGTCGTCGACGTCGCCGGTGACCATCACCGGTGGGATGTCGCGGGCGATGCCAGCCACCTTGTCGGCCCTGAGCCGGACCATGCGCTCGTGGTTCTCGGGGTCATAGGAGATGTTCCCGGTGCCGTCGGCCTTCTCGATGCCGCCGATGCGGTGCTCGAGGCCCGGTGTGCCCGGTATCGCCCAGGGCCGGGCGAGGGTGACCGGGTCTCTCAGGTAGGGCCAGAACTCGG
>JAAZBK010000098.1 GCA_012513855.1 Acidimicrobiales bacterium | reverse complement strand
CTGGGTCCGCGTCGAGGCGGACCTGGCCACGCTCGAAGCCCTGCCCCGGTTGGGCGAGCTCGAGCGCCTGGGCGGTCGCGGTAGCGCGATCGTCGCCGCGTCCGACGTGCCTGCGGGATTCGCCGGACGCACCCACCCCCTCACGCTGCAGGCGCTCGCGGGCGTGCTGCCGCTGGCATCGAAGGAGTAGCCATGTCTGCTGTTCTCGAACTCCCCGTCCCGACCCGTTCACGCTGGAGTCAGGTGCCCGCGGTCCTCGCCGCCGTCGCCGGGCCGTTGGCCTGGCGGTTGCTGTGGCCGCTGGCCGTCTGGTTGGTGGCCGCCGGGGTGGCGTGGGTCTCGCTGGCCGGCCGCAACCCCTACGACGGCGGGCACGTCGATACGTTCGGCCGTTGGAGCACGCTGCCCTCGGGGATCCTGCTGCTGGCGGGCTTCGCGGCGATCCCGGTTCTGTGGGTCTGGGGCGCGCGCTACGCCGCCGGGCTGGGCCACGACCGCGGGGTCGTCTTCGCCGTGACGACCGCTGCGAGCGTGTTGCTGCAGGCGGCGTTGCACGTGGTGTCGCTGGCCGCCGGTCTGCTCGAGCTGCGGGCGCTGGGCACGGGTGGGATCCACGTGTTCGCGCTGGAGACGTCGAACATCATGGGCACGCACGACGGCCTGTGGAACGGCTCCTGGGTGTTCGCGCTGTGGTACCTGACGCCCGTGATCCTCACCGTGTTGCTCACCAGCGTGGGGTTCCTGCGTTGGGGACCTCTCGGGCTGTTGCTGGTCCTGGCCATCCCGGCCGTGCTCATCGGGGCGGCCTTCGTCACGGTGCTGGTCGACACCGGGTTCACCTGGTTCGGGGTGCTGCTCTACTTGGGGGTGTTGGCGGGTTCGATCGCCGGCGCTTGGGCGATGTTCCGGTGCGTGGCCCTCTGACGGCCCGTCAGGGGCGCGGCGGGCGGTTGGCCGCGGCGTCCTCGACCTCTTCGCGGCTGAAGCCGAGCAGGTAGAGCACGGCGTCCAGGTAGGGGAAGTTCAGCGCCGTGTCGGCCGAGGCCCGCACCGCCGGCTTGGCGTTGAACGCGATGCCCAGCCCGGCGGCGGCGAGCATGTCGAGGTCGTTGGCGCCGTCGCCCACCGCGACCGTGCGCGACAGGGGCAAGCCCTCGGCGGCGGCGAACTTCTTCAGCATGGTGGCCTTCATCGCCCGGTCGACGACCTCGCCCTTCACCTTTCCGGTCAGGACGCCGTCGCTCACCTCCAAGCGGTTCGCGGCGACGTGCTTGATGCCGAGCGACTTCGCCAGCGGCTTCACGACCTCGACGAAACCACCCGACACCAAGGCGACGGCGAAGCCGAGGTCCTGCAGCGTGGCGACGAGGGTGCGGGCGCCGGGGGTAAGACGCACCGCCTCGATCACGTCGTCGAACACCGACACCGGCAACCCGGCCAGGGTCGCCACGCGGGCGTGGAGCGACTCGGCGAAGTCGAGTTCCCCACGCATGGCCCGCTCGGTGACTGCGGCCACCTCGGCCTCCCGCCCGGCGTGGCGGGCGAGCAGTTCGATCACCTCATCGCGGATCAGGGTGGAGTCGACGTCCATGACCACCAACCGCCGACCCTGACGGGCCAGACCGGCCGGCGACACCGACACGTCGAACCCGGTCTCGGCGGCGGTCGCGGCCAGTGCCGGGCGCAGGGCAGCGACCTCGGCGTTCGACACCATGAACTCCAGCGTCGTCATCGGGGTGCGCGAGAGACGTCGGACGCGGTCGATGTTCCCGCCGTGCTCGCTGACCACCCGCCCGACTGCAGCGAGGTGGGTGGCCCTGAGGGGGCGTCCGAGGATGGTCACGACCACGCGGCGCGGCCGGGGCGGGTTGTCGCCCAGGCCCTCCTCGATGGTGAGCCGGTAGCCCAGGCGGGCGGCGGTGCCGGCGAGGCGGTCCTCGAGCCGGTCGAGATCATCAGGCAGCGAGCCCAGCAACAGCGCGATCGTCACTTGGCCGCGCACGACGACCTGCTCGAGGTCGAGCACCTCGGTCCCCAGCCCGGCGACGGCGCTCATGAGGGCGTGCGTGATGCCGGGCCGGTCGGGACCAGAGAGGGTGGCGGCGAGTGTCTGCAGGTCTGCCATGCCGTCATCTTTTCATCCCTACTCGACCCTTGACTGCGTCCTCCAATTCAGCTACCTTACGAGCCCCCCCCAGCTTGGAGATTGCACCATGAAGCCTGTTCGCCAATTTGCAGCATTGCTGATATCTCTTGCCATTTCCATCATTGTTCTTGTTCCTGATGCTCAAGCGTCCATCATCCGCTGCAAGCTTCTGAGCGCCCCCTCCCTCTCCGTCAACTCGGCGTCTGACCTTGCCATTGAGCCCCCAATCCACGAGATTCAGTGCGGTGGCTCCATCCCGAATCGCCTGCTTGCAGGAGCCAGCAGAGTCAACCTAGACGCATTCCCCGTGAAGATCTCGAGTGGGTGGAGAGAGTCCCGCGGCCAGTATTGGCGAGTCGAACGCGACCATGCAGGACACGGCGGGCGCTACTGGAAACTGTTCGATGCCAGCGGTCGCAGAGTGGCCTCACTTGATCGCACTGGATGGATATTGGCCCCGTGAGGACCCACCCCCACGCAGAAGCGGTGTCAACCCAGTTCACCCCGTGGCCGATGGTCCCCGGTGCATCCGGCCAACTGCTCGCGGCAGGATTAATCTCGGTCGCCGTCGTGGAAACCTCGAGCTTCCGGACCATCCACGCCTGGTTCGACCCGGCGACCGGCATCACCGTGCCCGTCCGGCGCGGGCACGCCGATCCGCAGATCCTTATCCAGCCCGACGGCGACCAGGCGCGCGTGACGATCACCCAGATCCGGTTCGACCAGGACGATGACCTGCTCGCGGACGTATGGCTGCCCCGCGACCTGCCGCTGCCGAGCCCCACCGGGCAGCCGTTCCTCGAAGCCACCACCCTCGGCATCGTGGACGCCGTGGCCTCGGCGCTCTCCGCCGACCACGCCGTCTTGGGGGACGAGGTCGTCGCGATGTCGTCCGATGTCGCGCAACTGCTCCCGCCCAACACCGAGCACCCGTGGCCCGACCTGTCCGTGAACTCGTGGCACATCGCGCTCGACGGGCGGACGACCCGGGCCGTCGAGGCGTCCGCGCTCTTCGATGCCGACATCGAGCACGTGCGAGCACGGGTGCTGACGGTGCACCGTGGCGGGGCCCGCGAGCCCGACCTGCTGGTCTGCCCGCTCGACGGCCCCGCGCGCTACTGGCCCCTCGGCACCCACCCGCATCTGGACGCCCCGCGCACCGGCAAGGACCTGCCACCCGACGTGACCGCCATCGCGACCGCGGCCGCACCACAAGCGCCGAGGGCTTGAGTTTGTACCGAGGGCTTGGGTTACGCCTCCGTAACCCAAGTCCTCAGCGGAAAACCCAAGCCCTCGGCGCAGGAAAGCGTCAGCGCTTGGCCTCCCAGAGTCCGCCGCACCAGACGAGCTCGTTGGGCGTGCCCTTGAACTCCGACTCGCCCATGATCTTCTGGATCGTCTGGCGGACCACCTCGCGGGTGTTCTTGTAGGAGTTGATGAAGGTCTTCACCATCGGGACGTCGTAGAGGTGCGTCGTCCAGTTCATGCCGATGAACACGACCGGCTTCTCCCAGACCTGCCACGGGATGTCGGCCGACATCGGGTTCGCCCAGCGGATGCGGTAGGCGTTCTCCGACGCGTAGCCGCGCAGGTCGCAGAAGGTGAACGTGGCGTCGAAGTCACGCACGTAGTCGGACACCTTGCCGCCGATGCGCATGT
>JAAZBK010000097.1 GCA_012513855.1 Acidimicrobiales bacterium | reverse complement strand
GTCGCGTGATCGACATCAGCTCCCCCAACGACGCCACCGGCAAGAAGCGCACCGGAAAGGCGCTGCCGCCGGAGGAGAAGGCAGCCGGCGCCAGGGCCAAGCGCGAGAACTGCGGAGACCAGCACCGGCTCACCTACGTCGCGCTCACCAGGGCGAAGCACCAGACGATCGCGTGGTGGGCGCCCACCGACGCCCAGACGAAGCTCACCGGACTCACCCGGATGCTGCTCGGGCAGCCCCACACCCCCGCCGACGAGGCGGTCGACGTTCCGCGAGACGCGGCCTCGGCGATCGCCGAACGGATCAACAGCAGCGGCGCAGGCGACGCAGTAGAGCTGGTGGTCCTCGATTCCGACGTGGCGGCCGATCCCACCGACCTGCCAGTGCTCGTCGACGACGCCGGGGCCGCGCCGGATCCGGATGCACTTCACGAGCTCAAGCTGGACCGACCGCTCGACCGGGCCGGACGCGTCTGGTCGTTCTCGTCGTTGTCGAGGGATCTCCACGTGGCGGTCCCCCTGTTCCAAGCGGGTGACCCGAGCGAGGACCACGGCGACGACCGCAGCACCCACGACGAGCCCCCCGGGCAGGACCGAGCCGACGCCGGGCCCGACATCTCAGAGCTGGAGCCGACCTCCGACCACGACGGCGGGTGGCTGCTGACCTCGCCCTACGACCGCCTGGGCGGCGGCAAGGACTTCGGCAACCTCGTCCACCACCTCCTCGAACTGGTCGACTTCACCGCCGATCCCCTCGAGCCGGCGCTGGCCGACCTGCTCAGGGTGCCGTCGGGCCACCCCGTCACCGACGTCCAGCGCGACGAGCTGCCCACCGTCCTCGCCGACGTGATCCGCACGCCGCTCGGCAGCGACTTCCACGACCTCCGCCTCGTGGACCTCGCTCCACAGGACCGGCTCAACGAGCTGGGCTTCCACTTCTCCCTCGCCCCCGAGAGCCCGATCTCCGCCGGGCTCATCGGATCGGTGGTGGCAGACCACCTCCCAGCCGATGATCCGCTCCAACGGTGGGCCGCAGCTCTCGCCTCAGGCCTGTCGGGCATCCAGCTCCACGGGTTCCTGAACGGGAGCATCGACCTCACGCTTCGCCAGCAGGTCGACGGATCCACCCGCTACTCGGTGGTCGACTACAAGACCAACAACTTGGCGCCCGGCATCGCCTCCCCCCTCCTGGCCCACTACCGCCGCCCCCGCCTCCTCCAGGCCATGGCCGACAACCAGTACGCCCTCCAGGCGCTGATCTACTCGGTCGCCTTGCACCGCTACCTGGGGTGGCGACTGGCCGACTACGACCCGGCGGTCCACCTCGGACCGGTCGGGTACCTGTTCGTTCGAGGCATGGTCGGTGCCGGCACTCCCACCGAGACGGTCGGGGACCACACCTACCGGGCCGGCGTGTTCTCCTGGCAGGTGCCCCACGAACTGGTCGTGGCCATGAGCGCGCTGTTCGCCGGCGATCGGGAGCTGACCTCGACATGACAGACATCCTCGTTCCGCCGACGGCCGCTTCGCTCTCCTCGTTCGTGGAGGCCGGCGTGTTCGGCCCCACCGAGGTCCACCTGGTGGCCACCCTGGCCGGGTCCGCCCACGAGAGCGATCCCACCGTGCTCCTCGGAGCAGCCCTGGCCGCTCGCGCCCCCCTGCACGGATCGGTGTGCATCGACGTCGCCTCCGTGGCCGACACGGTCGTGTCGTCTCTACGGGAACCGGTCGACGTCGCCGCCACCGGCACCGCCGACGAGGCCGGCCCCGACGACGCGGACTTCGACGACGACACCACCTACCAGCAGCCCGGCGACGCCACCTCCGATGCTCCCGACCTCGATGCACTGGACTGGCCCGATCCCCAGCGCTGGCTGGAAGCGCTGGCCGGTTCAGATCTCGTCGAGGTCGTGCCCGATGGTTCGGAGGAGCCCGTCCTGGCCGGCGATGGCCTCCTCCGCCCCCTGGTGCTCGACCACGGCCGTCTGTACCTCTCCCGCTACTGGCACCTCGAACGGCTCGTGGCCACCGACCTGCGCTCGCGCACCGAACCGCCGTCCGCGGACTCGGCCGGCGTCATCGCCGATCCCGAGTCGGTCGCCGCGTCGGTGCAGGCGCTGTTCGAACATGCCGCGGCGCGCACGGGGACGCCTGTGGATCCGCACCAACTCACCGCGGCCCAGGCGGTGGCCGACCGAAACCTCGTGGTGGTGGCGGGTGGTCCCGGCACCGGCAAGACCACCACGGTCGCCAGGCTCCTCGCCGGAATCGTGGCGGCGTCGCCCGGGGCCCGAGCCACCTCGGCCGTCGAACGGATCGCGCTCGCCGCCCCAACCGGCAAGGCCGCCGCTCGCATGACCGAGGCCCTCCGCCTGGCGATCAGCGTGCTCAAGCCCGACCTCGACGCCGAACTGGTCGAGGCCCTCTCCAAGCTGGAGGCGGTCACCATCCACCGCCTGCTCGGCACCCGCGGGGCAGGGTTCTGGCACGGTCCTCAGAACCCGCTGCCCCACGACATCGTGATCATCGACGAGGTCTCGATGGTCTCGCTGTCTCTCATGGCTCACCTCCTGGCGGCGATCCGCAACGACGCCAAGGTCGTGCTGGTCGGCGATCCCCACCAGTTGGCCAGCGTCGAGGCAGGCACCGTGCTCGGCGACGTCGTCGGGGTTCGAGGAAGCAGCGGTGAGGCCACGCCACCCGCCGGAGTGGCTCCGAGCGTGCGCCCGCTCGCCACGGTGCACCGCCAAGCAGAGGGTTCGGCCATCCTCGACCTGGCGGCCGCCATCCGGGGCGGGCGCGCCGACGAGGTCATGGAGATCCTGGCCGACACCACCCGAGACGACGTCCGATGGGTCGATGCCGTGGCGGCGGGTGTGAACGGCACGGCCGCCACCGCTGAGCACGTCGGCGGTCCCGGCGATCGGTCCTCCGTCGTTTCGGCCTCGCAGGGCGCGCACGTGGATCGGCTGGGTGGCCAGGCCCAGGGTTCCCTGTACGAGGTCGGGCTCGGTGCACCGCTGATCGACCAGGAACGAGTGGCCTTGCACCGGGCCCGCCTCGACGCGGTGCGAGCAGAGATCTTCACCGCCGCCACCACCGCTGTGCGGGCTGCTTCGCACGGGCCCGACGACGACGAGCACCTGAACCGAGCGCTCGACGCGATCGAGTCGGTCAAGGTGCTGTGCGCAATGAGAATCGGCGACACCGGGGTAGACCGGTGGAACCGCGACGTCGACGACCACCTCCGAGCAGCGCGCCTCATCACGCGCGGCGACTGGTACGCGGGACGGCCCGCGATGGTCACCGAGAACGACTACGTGAACCAGGTGTTCAACGGAGATGTCGGAGTTTCGGTCCCGGTCCCGGGAACGGTGACCGATGGATCGGTGCCGGACCGCTACCGGGTGGTGTTCCGGCGCATGGAGGAGAACAAGGTGGTGGAAGCCGTCCGACTCGATCGGGTGGTCACCCAGTGGGCCATGTCGATCCACAAGAGCCAGGGGTCTGAGTTCCCCCACGCCGTCGTGGTGCTGCCTCCGCCGCCGGCCCGGATCCTCACCCGGGAACTGCTCTACACAGGCGTGACCCGGGCCAAGGATCGACTCACCATGGTGGCTTCGGAGGACTCGATCCGAGCCGCGGTCGACCGGCCGGTGGCCCGGGCCTCGGGTCTGGCCGCCCGGCTCAGCTGACCGCACCGGTGGGTGCGGCACGGCGAGGAGCCGTGGCACGGGGTCGATCCGGCCATAGCCTGAAGGTCGTCCCCTCCCCTTCAAGTAGGAACCGATGGCAACCGTCGAGCTCACCGCCGCCAACTTCGAAGACACCGTCAGCGCCGACGGCATCGTCCTCGTCGACTGGTGGGCGTCGTGGTGCGGCCCCTGCCTCGCGTTCGCCCCGGTCTTCGAGGAGGCATCCACCGACCACCCCGACGTCACCTTCGCCAAGATCGACACGGAGGCCGAGAAGGAGCTGGCCGCGGCGGCCGAGATCCAGTCCATCCCGATGCTCATGGCCTTCCGCGACGGCGTGCTGGTGTTTCGCCAGCCCGGTGCCCTCCCCAAGAAGGTGCTCGACGACCTTCTGGAGCAGGTGCGGGAGCTCGACATGGACGAGGTGCGCGCAAGCCTCCCCTGAAGCACGTGTCGACGTGGGCCATTCGGCCGTAGGTCCTAAAGCACGCCGAGAACGTTGTCGTTACAGATGGAGCACGCGCGTTGCCAACCGCTCACCTCTGGGTGAGCCCATGGGTGGAGGACCCGGACCACGATGACCATCTCACGACGAGCTCGCACCACGGCCACGGTCGTTGCCATCACCGCCGGCCTCGTGTTCAGCTCTCCGATCCAAGCCGGCGCCACGGCTCGGCCGCAGCAGCACTCACAGGTCGCCAAGGCCACCCAGGCCCAGACCAACTCGGTGCTGCGGCTCTACCGTGCCTACTTCCGACGTGACCCCGATCGGGCGGGCCTCGCCTACTGGGTCGCCAGGTACTCGAGCGGCGAGATGTCGTTGGCCGCCATCAGCAGCTTCTTCGCCGGCTCGGAGGAGTTCCGCAAGACCTACGGCGCGCTATCCGACGCGGACTTCGTTCGACTCGTCTACCAGAACGTCCTCGGCCGGCAGCCCGACGCCAAGGGCGAACAGCACTGGACGTCGAAGCTCGCCACCGGCACCAGCCGGGGTCAGGTCATGATCGGCTTCTCGGAATCTCCCGAGTTCCAACGCAAGACCGGCACCGTGCTGCCCGAGCCTCCCGCCCCCGAACGGTGGGTCAGCGACACGCTCCGCCACATCAACGCCGAGCGGGCCAAGCACGGGCTGCCGGCGCTGGTCCTGTGCGCTCCACTGGCCAACTCTGCCCGGGGCCACAGCGCCGACCAGGCGCGCAACGACCGCCTCGACCACCGAGGGTCCGACGGATCCCAGGCCGACACCCGCATCACCCGGGCCGGCTACCGATGGACCGCCTGGGGGGAGAACGTCGCCGCCGGCTTCACCGAGTCGGACAAGGTGGTGGCCGCCTGGATGAAGTCCGACACCCACCGAGCCATCATCTTGAGCAGCAAGTTCGTGCACATCGGCTTCGGCAGGGTCGCCTCGGCTGGCGGCAAGCTCTACTGGACCGCGAACTTCGGGGCCGGCGGCACCTGCTGACAGGCGAGCACCGAGCATCCCCTCGCTCGGGCTCGGGCAACTCACTCCCGAAGCCACGGCTTGCCCAGCGCGCCGCGCTGACCACCTCTGCATCACCGGTGTTCCCGTTCGGAGGCTGAACAGGCGGGCAGGTACCTTCGGACCATGGCCGAAGCGTCCGACGATCCCACCACCTCCACCGTTGCCGGTGGCGCCGACCTGCCTGCCCACCGCTACGACGCCGCCCTCGCCGGCGAGATCGAGGCCCGCTGGCAGGACCGGTGGGAGGACCAGGGCACCTTCCACACCCCGAACCCGGTGGGCAACCTGAGCACCGGGTTCGACGCCGTGGCCGACCGGCCCAAGAAGTTCGTGCTCGACATGTTCCCCTACCCGTCTGGCGTGGGCCTGCACGTCGGCCACCCGCTGGGGTTCATCGGCACCGACGTCTACTCCCGCTACCTGCGCATGACCGGCCACAACGTCATGCACACCATGGGCTACGACTCGTTCGGCCTGCCCGCCGAGCAGTACGCGCTGCAGACCAACACGCACCCGCGGATCACCACCGAGACCAACATCGCCAACATGCGGCGCCAGCTGCGGCGGCTGGGCCTGGCCCACGATCCCCGCCGGTCGATATCCACCACCGACGAGGGCTACTACCGCTGGACCCAGTGGATCTTCCTGCAGCTGTTCAACAGCTGGTACGACGTCGAAGCCGGTCGGGCTCGACCCGTCGCCGAACTGGAGGCCGAGCTGGATGCCGGCACCCGCCAGCCGGCTCAGGGAACCAACCCGTCGGGCACGGCGTGGGCTGATCTGGACGTCAACGAGCGACGCAAGGTTCTCAACGCCCACCGCCTGGCGTACGTCGCCGAGGTTCCGGTCAACTGGTGTCCCGGCCTGGGCACGGTGCTCTCCAACGAGGAGGTCACCGCCGACGGACGCTCCGAGCGCGGCAACTTCCCGGTGTTCCGTCGCCCCATGAAGCAGTGGATGCTGCGGATCACCGCATACGCAGACCGTCTGATCGACGACCTCGACCTGCTCGACTGGTCCGACGCCATCAAGACCCAGCAGCGCAACTGGATCGGTCGCTCCACCGGCGCGCAGGTCGAGTTCTCCACGCCCGCCGGTCCGCTGGAGGTGTTCACCACC
>JAAZBK010000096.1 GCA_012513855.1 Acidimicrobiales bacterium | reverse complement strand
CCGTTCCCGCCCGTCGGTGAGCTGCCCTACTTCGTCACGCTTCCGCCCTACGGCTTCTACTGGTTCTCCCTGGTCGACGAACTGGGCGACGACCTGCTTTGAGGATCAGGCCGGCCTGGACCGTCGGTCTCGGGGCCGCGGTCGTCATGGTCGTGCGCCTGTGGGCGTCGTGGACGTCGCGCGTGCCCCAGGTGGTGGCCGACGAGACGGCGTACCTGGCGATGGCCCGCTACCTCTCGGGCGGCCCGAGCTGGAACCTGGGCGAGTCGGCGGCCTACATGCCGCTCTACAGCATCGTGATCGCTCCGGCCGAGGTGCTGGGCCTGTCACCCGATTCGGTGTACCGGTGGGCGGTCGCCACCAACGTCGTTCTGGCCGGCCTCACCTTCGTGGTGATCGAGCGCCTGGCCCGGCGGATCACGTCGCTGAGCCCTCCGTGGACGTCGGCCGTTGCGGCCCTGGCCACCACGGTCCCGGCGTTGGTCCTGAGCTCTCGCTTCGTGTGGTCCGACAACCTCGCCCCGGTCTTCTTCGCCCTGATAGTGCTGGCCGGACTGCGCCTGCTGGAGGATCCGACACCGGCCTCGGTGGCGCTGTTCTCGCTGTGCGGCGTGGCGGGCTACCTCGCCCACTCGAGGTTCCTGACCGTGATGGCGGTGATGGGAGCGACCCTCGTGATCCTCGCCGTGCGGCGGGCCGTCTCCTGGGGCGTCGTGGGCGCAGCGCTGGTCGCTATGGCGGTGGGCGTGCTGCTCGGCGACCTGCTGGTCGAGCACCTGGCGGCAGAGCTGAACATGGCCGGCCGCGAGTCGAGCGAGTTCACGCGGATCTTCCGGATACCAGACCTGGCGCTCGCCGTGCTGGGGCAGGTCTGGTACCTGACCGTCACCACCGGAGGGCTCGCCCTGGTGGGGGCGTGTGCCCTGATCCACGCGGCGTGGGCTCGGTACCGGCGCCGTGACGGCGACGGTGGTGACGACGATGTCGTCGAGGGTTCGCCGGTTCCGCTCGGGGGCGGCGAGCTCGCCTTCCTGATCGCCCTGGTCGCCGTCTGCTTCGGGACCTCGGCCGGCTTCATGACCGACCGACCCCGGCCGGACCAGCTCGTCTACGGCCGCTACAACGACATGTTCGTGGCCCCCCTGGTGGTGGTGGGGATGGCCGCGATGGCCACGGCCTGGACCTGGCGACGGGCGTTGGCCGTCACCGGGGCCGCAGTGGTCGTGGCCGTGGGCGCGGCTCAGATCCTCCACCACAGCCGCTTCGACCTGCTCACCGGCCCCTTCGTCCCCAACACCGTCATGGGGCTCTTCGCTCTCGATCCGCTGGCCACCCAGCGGGTCCGGTCGATCGCCGTCGCAGCGATCGTCGTGATCGTGGTGATCGCCCTGCTCGGCTGGGTGGCGCAGGCGTCCGGACGGATCTGGGTGTTGCTCGGCGGGTGCGCCTTCCTGGTCGCGGTGGGGGTGAACCGGGCGCACGCGACCTTCGAGGAGCGCTACGTCCACCCGGACCCGTCGGCGGTGGTCGAGGTGGAACGGCTCCTCGACGACTCCGGCCGCTCCGGCGACGAGGTGGTCTGTGCGATGACCGCAGGGTGCCCGCTGCTCAACTTCTACCGCTACCAGTTCTACCTGCCCGGGCGGTCGTTCCAGCTCAGGTGGGACGAGAGCTGGCGGAGTGCCCCCGTGGTGCTGGGAGGCCAGGAGGGAGCCGACGCCGACCTGCTCGCCGGTCTCGGGTACGAGATGCTGTGGTCCGATCCGAGTTCGCACGGGTCCGTCTGGGTGCGTTGACCAGTGGCACCGCTACCGTTCTCGGTCGTGGACACCGTCATCCAGACCTGTTACCGGCACCCCGACCAGCCGGCCGGTGTGATCTGCCAGCGGTGCGATCGCCCGATCTGCCCGCGATGCATGACCCAGGCCTCGGTGGGGTTCCACTGCCCCGAGTGCGCCAAGACCGGCGCCCAGAAGGTCTACCGGGGCCCGGCGGCGATGCGGGTGCGCCCGATCCTCACCCAGGTGCTCATCGGCCTCAACCTGTTGGTGTTCGCCCTGGTGGTGGCCCAGGACCCGGGCGAAGCGTTCCAGGGTGGCATCACCGACCTGCACGCCGACTACTCCCTCATCGCCCGCTTCGACCTCGGTGCGGGCCACTACCTGCCCGGGTTCGGTGTCGGCGAGGGCGAGTGGTACCGAATGGTCACGTCGGGCTTCCTGCACTACGGCGTCATCCACCTGCTCTTCAACATGTACGCGCTGTGGATCCTCGGCGCCGCGGTCGAGAGCATCGGAGGTCGCGGACGGATGGCTGCCGCCTACGGCCTGTCGATCCTGGCCGGGTCGCTCGGTGCGCTGGTGGTGACGCCCGACGCCCTGACCGCCGGTGCATCCGGTGGCGTGTTCGGGCTGATGGGAACCATCCTGGTGGCCCAACGGCTCCAGGGCGTGGCGTTCCGCGACTCGCCGCTGCTGGGGATCCTCGGGTTGAACCTGTTGTTCACCTTCGGGATCTCGAACATCTCGGTGGGAGGCCACATCGGCGGCCTCCTCGGCGGTGCGCTAGCCGGCTGGCTGCTGTTCGCACCCCAGGTGCGCCGGCTGAACCCACTGGCCGGCTACGCGCTGTGCGCGGCGGCCGCGGTTGGGTGCGTGGTGCTCGGCGTGGCGGTGGCAGCGGCCTGAGCCTCGACGCACCGAGGGCCGGACGTTCTCGGATCAGTCGAAGCGGGCGTGGTACTCGGGTTTGTTCATGAAGAAGCGGGCCACGCCCGAGTCGTCGGTCTTGCCCTCGGCCAGGCGGGGCACGAGGTAGTCGTAGGTGCCGGCGGGCACGCTGGCGTTCACCATGCCGTCGTAGAGAGCCACCACAGAGACGCCGCCCGCCGTGTTGTCGATGTACTCGGGTGATTCGGAGAAGCCGATCATCATCTTGCCGCGCCCGTACCCGCCGGCCAGTTCGCCGACCCAGTGGGCGCGACCCTTCTGGTCGGGCGACCGGTCGAGCACGTTGCGGTACACCAGGTCGACGAACTCACCGTCGCTCAGCGAGCCGTAGCGGTTCCGGAACTCGGGGGCCGCCGCGAACTCGGTGGAGATGCGATCGATGCTCCAGCCGGCTCGCCGCTTCTCGATCCAGTACTCGAGGCCGGCGTGGTCGGGGTTGCGCAGGAAGTAGGCGCTGTACAACCGGATCGGCTGACGGACGTTGCGGTTCGCCTCGTCGCCGTTGACGAGGTTGGCCAGGAAGACCTCGGCCTTCTGGCCGCCGGCGATGGCCGCGGATGCCAGGTTGAGCTCGTTCACGTTCGGTGCCCGCCGCAACAGGTCGCGGTACGACTGGTCGACCAGCTGTCGGGGTGTGTCGAAGGGGCCGAGCGGCTTGCTCGGCACCGCGGGCATCGAGGTGGAGGTGGTGCTCGACGTCGAGGTGGTGGACGGGGGAACGGTGGGCGTGGTGCTCTCGGCGATGGGTGTGGCGGTGCTGCGGATCGTGGAGAGCTGGCTGTAGAGCAGGTTGCCGGGACAGCTCGTGCTGCCCACGTCTCGGTGCCCGCTCACGCGGTCGACCTTCCTGGTGGTCTCGTCGGTGGTGGTGGTGATCGTGACGGTGCCGGTGGCGGGGTTGCCGCTGGTGCCGAGCTTCCAACCGATCACCTTCCCCGCCGCGGTGAGCTGCGCGTCGGTTGGCTTCACCGCCGTGAACGAGCTCTCGCCCTCCTGGTGCTGGCCGAGGAAGGACACGCCGACGCTGTTGGTGTTGAACCCGGCGGCGTGACCGCCGACCACGGCTCCCTTCATGGAGTCGGTTCGTGCCTCCCAGGTGCGCCCGAACCGGTCGATGACGAAGTTGTAGGCGATGTCGCACCAACCCCTGGTGCCGGTGTGGAACTGGTAGATGGCCGACAACATGCCGGGCACCTCGGACTTGGAGTAGGTGTTGGCGTTGACGGTGTGGTGGACCACCGCGAACTTCACGCCTCCCTCGGCGTAGATGGGCCCGTTCTCGCAGTCTTCGTTCGAGGAGGCCCAACCCTTCGACGTCCACTCCGAGCGGGGGAGTATCGACGGCTTGGTGTCGGCGGCGCCCGCCGCGGGGACGAGGGCCGTCTGGAACGCAGTGGGTTCGGCCCGCTCGTAGCGCATCGCCTCCAGGGTGAGGTCGCGCAGGGTGCCCGACTCGACCTCGAGCTCCACCGAGTCGATGCCGTCGCCGCCGAACCACACGAGGTCTCCTGCTACCTCTCCGGCGTCGTCGGGTCCGTCGTCGGGGTTCCCGTGGACGTGCATCCACTCGGTCCACCCCTCCGACGTGAGGCCCCGGATCTCCACCTCGCCTCTCTCGGCACCGGTCCAGGAGACGCCGACGGCCTGCGTGCCCGCCTCGACCTCGACGCTGGTGGTCCAGCCGGACGAAACCGACTCCGGCTTGGCCGAACCGGACCGGGCGGTGCCCGACGCGGTGAGCACGTGCTCAGACGTGTGGAGGGTGCCCGGTCCGACGGGTGCGGGCTGGATCGGGAGACCGCTCAGAGCGACCCATGACGCCAGCACCACGGGAAGCGCACCGAGGAACCGGCGACGGCGACGCAGCCGGGTGCTGGCCGGGGTGGACTGAACTGGCACTGTTGAGGACTCCTGGTTCGGCGGTGCCACCATGGGTCCATCGGCACGAGGCCGCGCCAGCTCAACCCAGCAGCAAAATGACCCTATCCGGGGCACTCTTGGAATCCAGGTCACCCTCCCACCACAACCCCTCTGACCAGGCCGGCCTGCTGCGCCTGGCCTTCGACGCGACCTCCTTGCTCGGTCCGGTCACCGGCGTGGGCACCTTCGCCCGCGAGGTGCTCCACCGACTGGCCGCCCGACCCCACGTCGAGGTGACGGCCTTCGCGGTCACCGCACGGGGGCGAAGAGGGCTCCTGGCTGCGCTTCCCCCCGGCGTTGCCGCATCTCGGCGGCCGCTGCCCGCCAAGATCGCCAGGGCGGCGTGGCTCCGCGCCGACCGGCCCACCGTGGAGGACCTGACGGGCCCGGTCGACGTGGTCCACGGCCCCAACTTCGTGGTGCCGCCGGCGTCGGGAGCGGGGGAGGTGGTGACGGTCCACGATCTGACCGCGCTGCGCCACCCCGAGATGTGCACGGCCGACGTGCTCCAGTGGCCGCCGCTGTTGCGACGGGCCGCCCGGCGCGGCGCCTGGGTCCACTGCGTCAGCGAGTTCGTCGCCGACGAGGTCCGGGAGGCCTTCCCGGAGGTGGGCGACCGGGTGGCGGTCGTCCCGAACGGCGTGTCGCGCCCGCCCGAGGAGACGCCGCGCTCGAGCGCGGCACGCGGCCGCCACCTCGCCGGTTCCGATCGGTACGTGCTGGCGGTGGGCACCGTCGAGCCACGCAAGGACCTGGCCACCCTGGTCCGTTCGTTCGACGCCGTCGCGGCCGAACACCCCGACCTGCGCCTGGTCCTGGCCGGTCCCGACGGATGGGGCGCGGCGGACCTCACCGCGGCGATCGATGCCGCGAGGCATCGCCGGCGCGTGGTCCGCTTCGGCTGGGTCGACGACGACACCCGGTATGCGCTGATGCGGGGTGCGTCGGTGGTGGCCTACGCCAGCCGATACGAGGGCTTCGGGCTGGTGCCCCTCGACGCCATGTCGGTGGCAACTCCGGTGGTGGCCACCAGGGCGGGTGCGGTGCCCGAGGTCGTCGGCGACGCCGCCCGCCTGGTGCCGGTGGGCGACGTCGGATCACTGGCCGGGGCCATCGACGAGGTGCTGGCCGACGATGCGCTGCGGGAGCGTCTCGTGGCGGCCGGCCTGGAACGGGTCGAACGATTCGGGTGGGACCGGACGGTGGACGGTTTGGCAGAGGTCTACGAGCGGGCCCGAGACGAGCGGCGCTAATCCTCGAAGCGGCGCAGGTAGTCGCGGTCGTCCAGGTAGTCGGCAGCTGTCTCGGCGATGGTGGTGCGGCCCGAGCTCAACGAGGAGACCAACGACGAGAACGGACCTTCCTTCATGCTGGCCTGGAACATCCCGGTGAAGAGCGTCACCGCGCTGCTCTGGTAGCTGGTGAGCTTCACGTACTCGGCCGATTCCGAGAAGAAGGTCATGAACTGGCCGCGGTGGATGTCGGTGGTCAACCGACCGAGCCAGTAGGCCCGACCGGCCGTATCGGGCTCTCGCTTCATCACCCGCTCGTAGACGAAGTCGACGAAGGCCTCGTCGCTCAGGACGCCGTAGCGGACCGCGAACTCCGGCGACCGGGCGAACTCGGTGGAGATGGCGTTGAGCGTGATGCCCTGCTGGCGGCGCTGGATCCAGTGGCTGAGTCCCCGGAAGTCGGGGTTGCGCAGGTAGTAGGCCCGGTAGAGGCGCACCACGGCCTTGATGTTGGAGTTGGCCTCGGCGCTCTCCACGAACTCGTCGATGAGGTCGGTGGGAACCCGGCCGTCCTCGAGCAGGCCGACCTGGTAGTCGATCTCGGCCTGGGAGGGCGTGCGTCGGAGGATGTCGAGGTACTGCTGCTCAACGAACTCCGCCGCGGTGGCGAACGGTGCGTAGATCTCGGATTCGTCCGCCGCCTGGACGAGAGGTTCGGTCGCATCGGGCTGGGCCTGGCTCGCCGCTGGTGCAGCGATGCCGGTGACCAGCACGAGGGCGAGGACGAACCCGGCGAGGGGACGAGAGGCGAGGGACACGGTGCTTGCTCCGGGGGGTTGGGGTGCCACCATTGGGCGTTCGGGCAGCCGACCCTAATGGGAGCACCAACGATGTCAGCAGCGCCGTCTCGGTGAAGGCCACAGACCGGGTGATGGTCACCCTCGTCACCGGTTTCGTCGCCATCGGAACGGTCACGCTCGCGCTGGCGGTGGTCGGTGCAGCTCGTCCGGTGGTGGTGCTGCCGGCGGCCGCATGCGTGTGGGCGGCCCTCCTGTGGGCGTGGAGCCGACCTCCACGTGCGACCGCGGGCCCGGTGGCCGACCAGGTGGCCGAACGGGTCGCTGGGAGACGCCCTCACCCCTTGCTGCTCGCAGCGGGTGTGGCGGTGATCCTCTTGTCGACCGCCCACAACGTCAGCCACCAGGGCGAGTACGTGATCACCGATCGTGACTCGGGGATCTACGTGGTGGGCGGCAAGTGGATCGCCGACAACGGCACCCTCTGGGTCGACAGCGGGGTCGGAGCCGACGTGCTGGCCGTCGACGGGGTGGCGGTGGCCGGTGGAGGCCAGACCGATGCCGACGTCGACGGGCGCCTCCAGATCCAGGGCGCCCACCTGTTCCACTCCCTGCTCGCAGTGGGCGAGTGGGTCGCCGGTGCTGCCGGTTCGGCCGCGATGCCCGGACTGATCGGCGGCCTGGCCCTGGCCGCCCTGTTCTGGCTCGCGTTGAAGGTCGTTCCCGACTGGGCGGCGGTCATGGTGGTCACGGCCCTGGCGGTGGACCTCGCCTGGCTCTACACCGTTCGGGCGTCGCTCAGCGAGCCCCTGCTCCTGCTGATCAGCGCCGGCGGGGCGGCGCTTCTGATCGACGCCACCGAAGCCTGGCCCCGGCGGCCGTGGCGCCTGGCGGTGGCCGGCTTCGTGGCGGCCACCGCCCTGACCGCGCGGGTCGACGCCGGCGCGATCCTCCTGGCATTTCCGCTGCTGGTCGCGTGGGTGGTGCGACGCCAGGGGCCGGGGTCGCGTCCGCTGGCCGCGCTCGGTTGGTGGGGTGCCGGCGCGGCCGCGCCTCTCCTGCTGGCCGTGGTCGACCTCACCCTTCGGAGCCCTCGGTACCTCCACGACCTTCGGTCGGAGGTCGTCCGCGTGGTGGCAGCCGTGGTTGCCGCGGTCCTGGTCGCGGTGGTGGTGGCCCTCAGCGGTACCGACTCCGGTCGGGTGCGGGTGGAGAGGGTCGGAACCCGTCTGCGACCGCTGGTGCCCCGGTTGGCTGCCGGGGCCGCAGTGGTGGTGGTGGCCCTGGCGGCCTTCGCGTGGTTCGTCCGACCCGAACTGGGCCCCGACCGCGGCCATCGAGGTGGCCAGGGGTGGCGAATCATGGAGACCATCCAGGTCCACGAGGGCCTCGATCCCGACGGTCGCCGCACCTACGCGGAGCGGGTCCTCGACCGGATCAGGTGGTACGCCGGGCCGATGACCATCGCCGCCGGCGCGACCGGGTTGGCGATCCTGGCCTGGCGGCTGGTGTCCGATCGGATCAGACCCGCCCAGCTGGTGGTGGCGGGCCTGGTCACCCCGTACCTGCTGATGTACCTGTACCTGCCCTCGGTGGACGCCGACCACCCCTGGTTCATCCGCCGCTACGTACCCACCGCCATCCCCGGGCTCCTCATCTTCGCCGGGGTGGCAGCGGCCACCCTGGTCGACTGGAAGCGGATCGCCCGCCCCCTGGGCCACATCGGGGCGGCCGCCATCGTGGTCGGGTGCGTGGCCTGGCCCCTCGAGTCGTCCTGGTCGCTCCGTGCCATCTCGTGGCAGGCGGGCGGCCGCGACGGCGTCGAGCGGCTGTGCGCCGACTTCGCGCCAGGCTCGGTCGCCGTGCTTACGGCCGATGACCGGATCGGGTTGACCATCCTCCCCGCCATCCGCTCGTACTGCTCGGTGGAGGCGGTGGCCGTCGACCCGCGCCTGGTGGCCGCCGACGGCGCTCCGGTGGTGGCGGGCGTGGTCGACGCGGTGGCCGCCCGTGGCCGGGGCGGCCTGGTCGAGGTGGTGGCACCGTCCACCGAGGTGCTCGCCGTGGTCGCTCCGGATGCCACCGACCTGCGTGAGGTGGTGGTGCTCGACACCACCCAGCTGGGCACCACCATCGGACAGATCCCGAGCCACATCGGTCCACGACGCCTGACGGTCTGGATCGGCACGGTCAGGACCTCGTCGCCGTGAACCGCTCCGGTAGCGTGGATCAGGTCATGGGAGCCCGGCGACTGGCAGCAGAAGCGGTCGCCGTCGCCGCGGCGGCCTGCGCCTGGACGGCCGCCATGCTGCGGATCTGGTCCATGCCCCTGCGTCTGCCGTGGGACACCCGATCCGACGCCACGCTCATCTCCGCGATGGTCAAGAACACGGTCGACACCGGTTGGTACGCCGACCAGCCCCGCCTCGGTGCCCCGTTCGGCCAGAACCTCGCCGACTTCCCCCACGGCGGCGAGACGTTCCAGCTCGCGGCCATGAAGGTCCTCGCCGCGGTCACCGGCGACTGGGGCCTGACCATGAACCTGTACTTCCTCCTGGGAGCGGGCGTCCTGGCCGCGGTCACCCACCTCGTGCTCCGGCACCTGCGCTTCGGTCCGGTGGTGGCGGCGGTGGCGGCGCTCCTCTTCACAGCCCTGCCGTACCGGTTCGGCCACGGCCAGATGCACCTGTGGAGGTCGAGCTACTTCACGGTGCCGCTCGCCGCCCTGCTCCTGGTCTGGCTGGCCTGCTGGCGCGAGCGGTTCCTTCTAGCGCCCGACGACCGATCCGTGCGGCTCTGGCACCGTGGCGCGCTTCGTTGGCGGCGGGTGGGCGCCGCCGCTGCGCTGGCGGTGGTGATCGCGGGCACCGAGACCATGGCCACCGCCTTCACCATGACCCTGGTCGCCGTAGGTGCCGTGGTGGGGGCTCTCCGTCACCGGGACCCCCAGCGGCTGGTGGTGTCGGGTGCGGTGGTCGCGGTGATGGCCGCCACCTTCGCGGTCCTCAGCCTGCCGACGCTCCTGCACTACGTGGAGAACGGCCGCAACGAGGTGGCGGCTCGGCGCTTCACCACCGAGAGCGAGTGGTACGGCCTGAAGCTGACACGGCTGGTCCTGCCCGAACCCGGGCACCGGTCGGGCGCCCTGTCCGACCTGGGCGAGCGCTCCCAGGAGCACACCCTCCTCGTGAGCGAACCAGGCCAGGCGCTGGGGATCCTGGGCACCATCGGCTTCGCGGGTGTGCTCTACGCCGCCGTCACCCGCCGGCGCGGCGGCGAACCGTCGCCCGACTCGGCGCCCTGGCACCGCGACGCGTTGCGAGACGCGGGGGTGGTCAACACGCTCGTGGCGCTGGCCTTCGGGACCATCGGCGGCTTCTCGATCCTCCTAGCCCTCGCCGGCTTCGGGCAGGTGAGGGTGTGGAACCGGATCCTGCTCTTCGTGGCGTTCTTCGCCATGGTCGAGCTGGCCACCAGGACCGAGCAGCTCGTGCGCACGGTCGGCTCGCGGCGACAACGCCGGCTCCAGCCGGCCCTGCCTCGGGCGGCGGCCGCGGGCGTCGCCGCTCTGGTGCTCGCGTTCGGGCTCTGGGACGGCATCCCCCCGCCACGGGAGAGCTTCGCGGCCATCGAGGCCAGGCACGCCAGCGACCGGTCGTTCGTGGCAGCCATCGAGGCCACCCTCCCTCGCGGGGCCGCGGTGTTCCAGATACCCGTGCTCGACTTCCCCGAGGTGCCGGCGCCGGGGCTCATGGAGGACTACGACCCGCTGCGGGCGTACCTGGCCGATGGCGGTTCGCTTCGCTGGAGCTACGGCGCGGTGAAGGGGAGGCCGGAGGCCGACTGGCAGGCGCGCCTGAGGGATCAGGTCGGGCCCGTCGGTGCCCTGCCGTCGCTGCTCGGGCTGGGGTTCCAGGGGTTGTGGGTCGACACCTACGGCTACCGGGCCGGTCCCACCGACCCCGGCCTCGACCCGGCGGAGCTCGATGCGATCCGCCAGGCCGTGGGGGTCGAGCCGCTGGTCTCGCCCGACGGCCGATTCCTCTTCTTCGACCTGCGCCCGTACCGGGAATCCCTCCCGCTCACCGACGACGAGCTCCGAGCCGAAGCCGAGCGGATGTTGGACGTCGAGGCGCCGGTGAGAGACTGAACCCATGAGCCGTCGGATCGTGGTCACGAGCAACTGCCAGCTCGGCGGACTGCACGCCGCTCTCTCGGCGATGCTCCCGAGCGATGAGGTCATCGCGGTTCCCTACAACGGGTTCGAACCGCCCGAGCTGACGTCGCTGCTGCCCGACGCCGACGCGTGGGTGTCGTCGTACCACCCCACCGAGGCCCGCCCGATCCTCGATCGGTTGGGCTCCCGGGCCGCGCTGGTGTCGGTGCCGCTGCTCCTCTTCACCGGCTTCCACCCCGACATCGTCCACCTGATGCTCCCCGACGGGAGCGAGCTCGACTCCGCGGCGGGCGGGTACAGCTCGGCGATCGTGGCGTGGGGGTGGATGAACGGGCTGAGCGACCACGAGATCCTGTCGCGCTTCGACCTCGACACCTTCCACGCCCTCGGCTACACGTCGGCGTGGGAGGGGGGAGTACGCCTGGCGCGCTACGTGTTCGACGAGGCCGACGCCGACTTCGAGTCCTGGTTCCTGCCGCTGGTGGCCCGCGGTGGGATGTTCATGCTCACCGACAACCACCCGCGGATCGACGCCCTGGTGCAGCTCGCCCGGCAGGTGGCCCTCCGGCTCGGGGCAGCTCCTTCCCTGGTCGACTACGGGTGGGAGACGGTGATCCCCGACGGCCTTCTCGCCACCTCCACGGTGTGGCCGCTCTACCCGCACCTGGCCGCCGGCCTCGATCATCCGGGTGCCTACGTGTGGCGCTGCGTCAACGGCGAGCTGATCGACCTGGAGACCTTCGTGAGTCGCTCGCTGGCCCTGTACCGCCAGGTCGATCCGGCCACGGTCACGGTAAGCCGGTTCCAGAACGACGAGCGCGTCGCCGCAGCGCTCGGCGTGAAGGGTGGGATCGGTGTCTGAGCAGCCTGCGGTCCCAGCGGCTCCGCGCCGCCGCCATCCCTACAGCGAGGTGGGCGACCACCAGCGCTGGCACCGTGCCGTCACCTGGGCTCCGCCCGGCGGCCTCGACCCCGTGGTGAGCACCCGGTTCCGCATCACCCCCGACGACCGCATCGGCACCATGGGCAGCTGCTTCGCCCAGCACCTGTCACGGCACCTCGCCCGCTCGGGCCTCGGCTACTTCGTGGCCGAGCAGGCTCCGCCGGGCGTGGAGGCCGACGAGGCGGCCCGTCGCAACTACGGCACCTACTCCGCCCGCTACGGCAACGTCTACACGGTCGAGCAGGCGGTGCAGCTCTTCCGGCGGGCCTACGGCGACATGAAGCCCGAGGAGTCAGCGTGGGACCGGGGACCGGCGGTGGTCGACCCGTTCCGGCCGTTGGTCGAGCCCGGAGGCTTCGCCGACGTGGCCGCGCTCGAGCACGACCGTGCCGCCCACCTGGCGGCCACCCGTCGGGTGTTCGAGGAGTCGGACGTGCTCGTGTTCACGCTCGGTCTCACCGAGGCTTGGCGGAGCCGGTCCGACGGTTCCGTGTTCGCCACCGCTCCGGGCGTCGACGGAGGCGAGTACGACCCCGGTCGATACGAGTTCGTCAACTACGACATCGACGCGGTGCGCACCGGGCTGTTCGATCTGTGCGACCTCTACCGCTCGGTGAACCCCGACGGACGGGTGCTGCTGACGGTGTCTCCGGTGCCTCTCATCGCCACCTACGAGCCCCGCCACGTCCTGGTCTCGACCACCGTGAGCAAGTCGATCCTCCGGGTGGCGGCCGACGAAGCCCACCGCCGGTTCGACTTCGTCGACTACTTCCCGTCGTATGAGCTGATCGCACCGGCGACGTCGATCACCGACCACTACGAACCCGACCGCCGATCCGTGAAGGACGCCGGCGTCGCCCACGTGATGCGGGTGTTCACCCGCCACTACGTCGACGCCGATGCCTGGACCCCGCCGTCCACCGGAACGCTCAGCACCTCGGCCCGTCAGGCCATGTCGACGGCGGTGGCCGACTACCCCGTGATCTGCGACGAGGAGGCCATCGCCGCCGCGATGGAGGCGTCGGACTGAAGGTAGGCTCCGTCACCGGGGCAGATCTCTGACCCCGGTCGGCGAGGGTGGGGTGCGTGGTGGTCCTTTCAGGTTCTCCGAGTTGGCGGCGTGGCCGTTGCTTCCTGGCGATCCTGGCCGTGCTGTTGGTGGTGGGCGTGGTCTCGCCGGTGGGCACGACGATCGTGGGCGGCGCCGACGCGGCCACCACGGCGTCGGTGTCGCCCGCGGTCGGGCTGGTCGACGGTCAGAGCGTCACGGTGACGGGCTCGTCGGATGCCGATTGGGTCCTGGCCGCGGTCTGCCCGGCCGCTCTGGTCGACGATGCGCTCTTCGGCTGCCTCTTCTCGGACCGCTCGGTCGGGGTGGAGCCGGGTGCCGCCGCCGACTTCTCCGTTGAGCTCCGCGTGTCGGTGCTGACCGGAAGTGGGGCCACCGACGTCGACTGTCGCACCTCGTCCTGCGAGCTGGTCGTGATGGGTTGGGAGTCCGACCTGGCGGCAGCGGAGGTGATCCGGCTGGCCATCGCGTTCGACCCGGCGGGCCCGTTGGTGCCGGGACCGGTGTTGACGATCGATCCGGCGAGCGGCCTGGTCGACGGCCAGACGGTCCAGCTGACGGGATCGGGGTTCTCCGAGGACTGGGCCTACATCTCCCAGTGCGGCTGGGACGGTACCGATCAGACCTGTCGGAACGTCGCCGACGCCATGGTGCCACCCGATGGCTCCTTCTCCGTCGCCGTCAGGGTCCGCGCCAGCATGGCCAGTCCCGTCGCCGGCAACCCGCGCATCGACTGCCGGACCGTGGCAGCCGGCTGCACCCTGAACGTCTCGGGTGGGTGGCGTGATCCGGCGCCCTTGCCGCTCTCGTTCGATCCGTCGGCGCCGTTGCTGGATCCGCCGGTCCTGGCCGTCGCGCCCCTGGTCGATCTGGTCGACGGTCAGACGGTGGAGATCAGCGGATCCGGCCTCGAGCCCTTCGGGTACGTGTTCGTGCAGCAGTGCGGAGTCGATCCGGTCGACGG
>JAAZBK010000508.1 GCA_012513855.1 Acidimicrobiales bacterium | reverse complement strand
GGGCCAGCGCGTACGAGCCCGGAGCGGCTGTCGCCCGACCGCTGGTCACCGTGCTGGTGCACGCCGACGATCTGATGGGCCCGATACGGGAGACCTTCAACGGCACCGTGCTCTCACGCCGCGATGTTGCCGAGTGGCTGACCGAGGCCGACTTCGAACGCATCATCTTCGACCCTGCTGGTCAACCGGTGAACATGACCAGCAAAGACCGGTTCTTCACCGGGCTCCTCCGGCGAGCCGTGCAGATCCGCGACCGGGTCTGCTCCCATCCGACCTGTGACGTGGATGCCGAGCGCTGCCAGGTCGACCACATCGTCGAACACTGCGACGGCGGCGAGACCCACATAGACAACGGCCGGCTCCTGTGCTCCTGCCACAACCAACAACGACCCGGCCGAGGCAAGAAGCCGGGAGCCGACGGCAAGGGAGACGGTGACGACGGAAGTGGGGATGGAGACTCCGACGGAGACGGAGACGGAGACGGCGATGGCGACGGAGACGGCAAGGGCGAGGTTCGAACCGACCCCGTCGACGATGGTGCCACCGGAGCCGGTGTCGACCCGGAGTGCCCTGAGGACGGCGATGAGGCCGACGGGTGAATCGGGGTGACCACGTGTACACCCGGACTGCGGTTGGCTTCTGCGCGGCCTGGTGGTCACATGGCGGGCGCGACCGTACGGTGGACCCATGAGCATCGATCCTGAGTTGAAGCAGTTCGCCAGCGGCAAGAACTTCGCCGCCCTCACCACGCTGATGCCCGATGGTCAGCCGCAGACCCAGCTCATGTGGGTCCACGCCGACGACGACCACGTGCTCATCAACACCGAGGTCGAGCGGCAGAAGTTCCGCAACGTGGAGCGTGATCCCCGCGTGACGGTCACCATCTTCGACAACGCCAACCCGTACTCCTACATCGAGGTGCGGGGCAAGGTCACCGGCACGGTTCGAGGCGACGAAGCCCGGACCCAGATCGACGAGCTCTCGCAGAAGTACACCGACGGCCCCTACGGGATGCCGATCGGCAGCGAGCGGGTGGTCCTCCAGATCGTGCCCGACCGGGTCAACAAGCGGCTCTGAGCCCGCCGACCCCTTCGGCCACGTCGACCACGTCGACCACGCTCTCCGCCTGACCCGGCATCGGAGCGAGGCATCGGGTCGGGGCGGGGTGGGGGCGGGGCGGGGTGGGCGAGGGCGGCCCGGAGCGCAGCCCGCCTTCCATCGAACGCCGGGGGCTACGTTTCCCGCGGTGCGCTATCGAGATCAACCCTGCGTCCAGGTCGAGACGAAGGTGAGGGCCGACCCGGCTGCCGTGTGGGCGCTGCTCACCGACATCTCTCTCCCCACCCGCTTCTCGCCCGAGCTCCAGGAGGTCGGCTGGCTCGGCGACGCCACCACCGTCGAGGTGGGCGCCAGGTTCAGCGGCCGCAACCAGAACGATCAGCGTGGCGAATGGATCACCGAGAGCGAGGTGACCGAGCACGAGCCCGGGCGCCGCTGGGTCTGGCAGGTGAGCGGCCAGGAAGGCGTCATGGCGACCTGGGGCTTCGAGCTGGATCCGGGTCGTGACTCGGTGACGATCAGGCAGTGGGGACGCATGGGACCGGCCCGTTCGGGCCTCTCGGCGTTCATAGACGCCGACCCCGAGCGCGAGGGCAGGGTCATCTCGTGGCGCCTCGATCAGTGGAGGGCGTCGATGGCCGAAACCCTGGAGGGGGTCAAGCAGATCCTGGAAGGTCCGGCCGAACGAGCCTGACCCGCCACGGGTGCGGTCACCAGGCGTGCTTCACCAACCGGGGTCGCCGGCCCCCGGCTCGTCGTCCTCGTCGCCGGGGACGATCAGGTCCCAGCGGTCGAGGCAGTCCTCGCAGCGGTAGACCACGAGGTCTCCGGGCCAGAACCGGCCGGTGTCGTCGGGCCGGGTGAGCAGGTGGGCGACGCCGCCGCAGTCGATGCAGTCGATCCGCTGGGGAACCAGGCGATCCCGGTCGGTGTCGGGGTCGTAGGGGTCGTCGTGACCCTCGCTGGCAGGGCTCATCCGACCTGATCTCCCCGGCTTCTGCGCCGCTCCTGGTTCCTGGTGAACCCGGCTACGCCGTCGGCGAAGCCGGGGTCGAAGATCACCTCGCGCCCGTGGCGGTCCTCGTTGGCGAGCGCCTCATCGAAGGTGAGGTCGTAGCTCTCGTAGGCCGACAGCCGGTCGTGGATCACCGCCGGCCAGGGCGATGAGGCGATCACCGTCGCCACCTCGACCGCGGTGGCCAGGGCGTCGCCGGGCTCGCAGAGGCGGGTGACGAAGCCGATCCGCTCCGCCTCTACGGCATCGAACTCGCGGCCGGTGAGCATGAGGTCCATCGCCCGCCCGAGTCCGACGATGCGAGGCAGGCGGATGGTGCCGCCGTCGATCAGCGGCACGCCCCATCGACGCTCCAGGCACCCGAATCGGGCGGTGGACCCGGCGACCCGGATGTCGCACCAGGCCGCCAGTTCGACGCCGCCGGCCACGCACCAACCCTCGATCGCGGCGATGACGGGCTTCGACAGCGCCATCCGGGTGGGTCCGAGCGGTCCGCTCGGACGCAGCTTGGGCAGTGACACCAGGTCGGCGCCGGCGCAGAACGCACCGTCACCGCCGCCGGTGAGGATGGCCACCTTGGCGTGGTCGTCGGCTTCGAACGCGCTGAACTCCTGGAACAAGCGCTCAGCCGTCTCCGAGTCGATGGCGTTTCGGCGCTCGGGGCGGCCGATCTCGACGACCCTGATGGTGCCGTCGTCCAGCATCGAGGAACCGTCGGTCATCTTCCGACCGTACCGCGCACGTCGTTGGGCCAGACCGCTGGCGCGGCTGGTGGAGGGCCGCAGGTTCCTGGTGACGAACCATCGGCTGCGACACTGGCTCGGTGGCAAGGGACTCGGTGGCAAGTGACTCGGGGGCGAGCGAGACGTCGAGCACACCCGACATGACGGGCAGGCGGGTGCTGATCACCGGAGCCAACTCCGGCATCGGCAAGGAGACCGCGACGGCCCTTGCCTCGATGGGCGCGTCGGTCACGGTCACGGCTCGGGACCGGGCCAAGGGTGAAGCTGCCCGGGACGAGATCCGCCTTCGCTCCGGGAGCACCGACGTGGAGCTGGGGAGCCTCGACCTGGCCTCGTTGGCTTCGGTCCGCGAGTTCGCGTCGTGGTTCCTGGACTCGCACGACCGGCTCGACGTGCTCATCAACAACGCGGGGGTCATCACCAGCTCGCGGCGGGAGACGTCTGATGGCTTCGAGGAGATGTTCGGGGTCAACCACCTCGGGCACTTCGTGCTCACCAACGAGTTGGTCGACCTGCTGATCGACAGCGCGCCGGCGCGTGTGGTGATCCTGTCGTCTGTGGCCCACCGGTTCTCGCCGCGAGGCCTGCGGTTCGACGACCTCCAG
>JAAZBK010000507.1 GCA_012513855.1 Acidimicrobiales bacterium | reverse complement strand
GGAGAGCGTGTCCCCCGCCTGCACGACGTACGTCCTGTCCTGCCCGGACTCGCCCGACGGGTGAGCGACTGGGGGGAGGGCGAGGACGGTGCCGGCGTAGATGAGGTCCGGGTCGTCGGCCAGTGCCGGGTTGAGGTTCACGAGCTCGGGCCACCGGCCGGAATCGCCGAGCTGGTCGGCGGCGATGGCGGAGAGGCTGTCCCCTCGCCGGACCGTGTAGGTCTCATCCGTGACCGTCGCTTCAGCTCCGGGAGCGGCGGTCGCGGCGGCCACGGATGCCGCCGATGGCGTCCAGCCCGGCATCCTGGCGGTGGGGGCGACGGGGGCGGTCACCGCGGGGACCGGCTGGGCCGGGGTGGCGTGGGCGCCGGCGAGGCTCGGTGGCGTGACCAGGAACAGCATGGCCGCGGCGCCGACGAGCTGGGCGGCGGCGCCCTGCGGCAACGCGAGCCCGGGCAGGTGCGGGGTGCGGACTCCGCGCGCTCGGGCGGCGACCTCGAGCAGCACCGCGACGGTGAGGACGGCCCAGCCGATCCATCCGGCCCAGGTGATGACCGAGAGCAGCAGGGTGCCGTCGTCCGGGGTGGTCAGCGCGGCCCTGATCTCGGCGAGGGTGGGGAGGCTGTCCGGGAGCGGGCTACCGGCCAGGGCGAGCAGGAGGCCCGGGACGCCAGCGACGAGGGCGAGGGTGGTCAGGGTGGCGAACAGTCCGACGAGCCGGGCGCGCAGGGTCATCGTGGGGTTCCTTCCAGGACGCGATTGATCTCGACCTCGGCGTGCCCGGTGACCGGCAGGGCGGTGACACCGATCATGGACAGGATCTTCGTGGCATAGACCGAGCGGGTGGCGACCTCGACGCGGCCGCCGGAGGCGAGGGTGACGGTGCCGGTGACGTCCGGGACGGCGGCCAGGTACGTCTTCGCCGCGGTGATGGCGGAGGTGGTGTCGACGACGGCGGCGTCGCCGCGGACCGCGGGCGGGGCCTGGAGCTGCTGGCCGCCGGCGCGGGCGGCCTCGGCGGCGATCGCTTGCGTGCGCTGCTTGGCGTGGACCTGTCCGCCAAGGTCGACGGCCAGGCCGACGCACAGCATCATCGTCAACGCGGTGGTGATCATCCACACCGACACCGACCCCCGCTCCCCACCCAGCTCACGGCGCAGGCGCCGCAGCCACGGGGACCGTGCAGGAGGTCGCCGCCACAGCAGGAGGGCCGAAAGGTCGCAGTTCATGAGGTCATCGCTCCCGGTAGGTGTCTAGCGGTGAGCTGCTCGACCCGGTGACCGTGATGGAGCCGGGCATCCCGGGGAGCAGGCCCGCCATGTTGACCCGGCACGTCACGGTGGCGGCCACGGAGGCCGGGGTGCCGACCGCGGCAGTGAAGCCGCTGGTGTCGACCGCGACGGTGACGTCGAGGCAGTTGACCTTCTGCGCTTGCAGGCCGCTGACGGCGGCTGCGTGGGCGGCGCCGGCGGCCTCGCCGTGGGTTCGGGCCAGGGAGGCGGTTCGGGCGGCCTCGGATGCTGCGGCTTGGACCGCCATGTCGGCCATGGCGATGCGTCCGCCGACGATGAGCAGCGCCAGCAGCATCGCCAGGGCGGGGGCCAGGACGACGACCTCGACCACCGCCGTGCCCCGCTCCCCCACCCACCCGCGCTGAACGGCCCGCAGGCCACGGGGGGCGCGGAAGACTCGGCGGGTCATGTCAGTCTCTCCACCGGGACAGCGACCTGGGACGTCACGGTCGGGGCCCAGCCGGGCACCACGGACAGGATCGACCCGGCGATCCGGACCGTGGCGGTGGTGGCGGTGCGGCTGACCTGCACGGTGGCACCGCGCAGGACGTCCTCGCCGCCGGCGGCGTCGAGGAATGCGGCCGCGGCGGCGTGTCCGTCACTGGCGGTTCCGGACTGTGCGGCGGCAGCGCGGGCGCCTTCCTGGGCGGCGGCGATGGCGACGGTGCGGGCGTGGTAGAACATCGCCCCCTGGACGCCGGCGAACAGCAGCGTGAACAGCAGCGGCATGAGCACGACCAACTGGATCGTGCCCGACCCCCGCTCACCCGCGCCGGCCCTCCCCCGCAGCACGGGAGGCCGCGGCGGGGGTGGATGCCGGCTGTGGGTCGCTGTGGCGTGCACGGCCGGGCTCAGGTGATGCCGCCGAGCTTGCCGTTGATCCAGGAGCCGAGGAACGCGTACACGATGCCGGCCAGGGCGAGCAGCCCGACGGCCCAGAACACGATCTCGATCGTGGACGCCCCCCTCTCCCCGTCCTCCCGGGTGCGGTCGGGGCGGTCGATCCGGTCGGCGAGGGTGATGCCGAGGGTGTGCAGGGTTGCGGCGAGAAGTCTCATCGCGGTCTTTCCTTTCCAATCGGTGCGTGACGAGGGTTCAGCTGGTCATGAGACGCATGAGGGGTGGGGCCATGAGGAGAGCGAGGAAGACGACGCCGAGGAAGGACGCAGGCAGGTACATGCGTTCTTCGACGAGGTTGGCTTCGGCGAGCTCGTTGGTGGTCAGGGCGGTGCGGACCGAGGAGCCGCGCGCCCGGAGCTGCCTGTACACCTCGGTGGACTCGTCCCCTGCCAAGCGCATGATGTCGGCGACATCGGCCAGATCCGGCAGGTTGAGCTCCTCGGCCAACACGGTCAGCGCGTCCCAGGGGGCTTGGCCGTTATAGCGGGAGCGAGCGACCTCCTCGCTGATGCGACGGAACACCCACGAGTCGCCGACGGCGGCGGCGTTGGCCAGGGCGACGGTGGCGCCGGCGCCGCCGTTGCGCTCGAGCGCACAGAGCTCGATGAATGCGCTCAGGGCGCGGGCGAACTCGGCGCGTGCCTTCTCTGCGCGTTGTGTGATGTCGCGGGAGGGGGCGAGGAACAGCACCACCGACAGCGCGAGCGTTGCAGCGACCGGCATGAACAGCGGCACGGTGATACCGAGGAGCGTGAAGAACCCGGCGAGCAGGGCGGGCAGGGTCAGCCCGAGCAGGCCGTAGAGGACCTTCTTGCCGTAGAACTGGGCTGGGGTCATCCGCAGCACGGCCAGGTCCCGGGCCGGCGGGGCGCCGAGGAACTTGAGGGGGATGGTGCGTTCGGCCCACATCCCGAGCCGCTCCTCCGTATCCGGCGCACCAGAGACGCCCTCGGAACCGGTCGCGGCGCTGGTGCGGGGGCGGCGTGCGGGTGGGGAGAGTCGGGTGAGGACGTCGCGCAGGTCGGGCTGGGCCGGGATGAGCTGCGCCAGCAGTGCCACGACGGCGGCGGCGGTGATCGCGCCGAGGAGGAGGGCGAGCTGGGTGGCGGTCATCGCGCACCCGCTCGGGCCTGTGGTCCGAGGAACCTGGGGAACGGGTCGCCTTCGGCCATGCGCCGCATCCACAGCAGCCCGGCGGCGTAGGCGGTGAGCAGGGCCAGGAGGATGACCTGCCCGGCCGGGGTCCCGTACGGGGCGACATAGTCGCCCGTCACCGCGAGCACCACCAGTACGAGCAGGGAGAAGCCGGTGACCAGGCGGGCGCTGCCGCGGGGCTTGGCCCGGCCGGCTTCGACGCGGCGGCGGGAGGCGACGTCCTCGGCGACCGACTCGGCCACGCCGTGCAGGACGTGGGCGAGGCTGCGGTTGCGGCGGCGGGCAGCGAGGATGAGGTTGGCCGCGACGAGATCACCGGTGACGTCGTCGAGGTCGTCAGCGAACGCCCGCAGCGCAGTCTCGGTGTCCCACCGGGCCCGCAGCCGAGCGACAAGCTGGGTGACCTCGGGGCGGATCGGCTCCGGGGTGGAGCGCAGGGTCGCGGTGAGGGCCTGCTCGATCCCGACGCCGGCGCCCAGGACCCCGGCCAGGCTGCGGGTCCACTCCTCCATCGCCTCGACCCGCCGGATCTGTGCCGCGGCCGGAGGCGGGGCGAGCAGGTACGGCAGCCCGACCGCCGCGGCCGGCACGATGAGCACCGCGGCCACCCACCCGGTCACCGCCGCGATGAGGATGCCGGCCGCGATGGAGCCGGCCAAGATCATCCGGGATCGCGGCGACATGCCCGCAACCCGCATGACGAGCCGAGACCGCTCGCGTGTCGGGCGAGCTCTCTCGGCGACCGGGAGGAGCGCGACCGCGAGGAGGATGAGTCCGGTGACGATCGCGGTCCCGAAGACGGCGGCGAGCAGGGTGGCGTTCACCGCGCCACTCCTGCCTGGTCGGCCTCGGCGTGGAAGAGGGCCTGGTCGAAGCCATGCTCGGCGAGGGTGCGGCAGCGTTCGCTGATGATCCCGGTCGCGGCCGCCGGGCCAGAACTGTCGGGTCCGAAAACGTGGGTCAGGGCGTAGCCCTTCTCCCGCTCGCCGGGTTCGACGACGACGACCTCGCTGACCCAGCGGCGCAACTGCTGCGTGCCGTCGGGCAGCTGCACGACCTGGCGGGAGAGCTGGACGATCACCTCGAGGCAGCCGGACAGCTTCTCCAGGGCCAGGTCGCGGTTGACGTGGGAGCCGGCCTCCATGGCGCAGGTGACGAGCTTGCGGATGCAGGCCTCAGCATTGGCGGCATGCGTCGTCGACAGCGACCCGGTGCCGGACTCCATCGCCTTGATCATCGTCCACACCTCGGGGCCGCGGATCTCGCCGACGATCTGCCGGGAGAGCGCGAACCGGAAGGAGTCCATCAACGCATCGGCAAGGTCGAACGCGCCCGCAGCGCGGCCGTCGGCGCGGACCTCCCCCACCCCGGGACGTGCCTCCCAGTCGATGACGATCTCATGCACCCCGGACTCGGCCAGGAACAGCTCGTACTCGGTCTCGAACGTCCCGATCGCCTCATCGGACGGGATCTGTGCACACAGCGCCCGCATCAGGGTGGTCTTCCCGGCCGACATCGCCCCCGAGACCGCGACGCTCCACCGGGCCCTCACGGCGGCGGCGAGGAAATTCGCGCACGCCGGGGTCATGCAGCCCCGATCCACCCACGCCTCGAGGGTGTCGACCTTGAGCCGGTGCCGGCGGATCACGACCGTAGGGCGGCCGACCACCCACGCCGTGGCCGCCAGGCGGGCGCCGCCGTCGAGCTTCATGTGCAGCCGCGGCGTGGACTCGGAGAACGGGCGCGGGTTCGACTCGGACCGGTTCGCCAAGAAACGGAGAAAGTCGATGAGCTCCTCGTCCGAGTCCGCGACCGGCGGGCCGGGGATGCGGGTGCCGTCGGTCAGCTCGAGCAGCACCCGCTGGTGGCCGAGGATGAAAATGTTCTCCACCCGGTCGTCATCGACCAGCGGCTGCAATCGGCCCAACCGGAAGACGGCGTCGAAGACCGCCTGACCGAGGACCGCCTGCTCGGTCGGGGTCCAGCGCGGGTCGCCCTTGGCGACCGACTCGGCGGCATGGTCGCGCAGCAGGTCGGCGATGATCTCCCGACCCACCCGCTCCTGCTCGACCCGATCCCCGTCCCCGCCACCGCTCCGCCGCGCCGCCGAAGGGTCGGCGGCGGCGCGGGCGCGCCAGTTCGCGCCTAGAGCCTGGGTGAGCCGGTTGGCGACCATCGTCCGGAACGCCGCCACCAGCCCCCAGTCCAGCCCCTCCTGCTCCCCCCACCCAGGAACCACCGCCGGGACCGACACCCCAGAACGGTTCCCGGCCAGCGTGGCCGGCGTGGCCGCATGAGGATGTCCGTTGAGGTGCCCGTCGACCGTGCCGCGCCCGGCAAACGTTTCCGCTGGCGACGCGGTCGCGGGGGTGGGGGTCATGGTGAAGGTGCCGCGCGCCCGTCCTGGACGCGCCGAGGCGGAGGCGAACAGCGGCAGCGCGGTCGGGTCCCCCGCACCGGTCGCGGGAATCGAGGTGTGCTCGGCCGGGTCGTTCTTCATGACGCACCCCCCTCAGCGGTGTGGAGCTGGGCGGTGTTCTCGCGGATCGTGGCGGTGATCGCGCTGCGTGCGGCGCGCAGGCTGCGGACCAGCGCGGTGTCCTCGACGCCGGAGCGGCCGGCCGCCCGGGCCCCCCAGCCCGGTCTCGGTGGCGGCTTGCCGTGGGAGAACACGGCCGCGGTGAGCGGGTCCCACGCCACCGCCGTCACCACCGGGATGCCGAGGACGGCGGCGACCTCGCGGGCGGTGAACGGCTCCCCCGCCCCGACGAGCAGCAGGCCCAGGTTCGCGGTGGCTCCGGCACGCTCGAACCGCTCCCGCAGGCTCGCCGCCCACGACCGCGCCCCCGCCAGGGAGACCAGGTCGCTGCGGGCGACAAGGAGGGCGAGGTCGGCCTGCTCCAGCAGCGGCATCGGGGCCCCGGCCAGGCCGAGACGGCCGGCGTCGACGATCACGTCCTGACCGGTGCTCTCCAGTGACCGCAGGACGCCGGCGAGCGGCTCCCACAGCGAGACCAGCGACCCGGCCTGCTCGTGGGAGCGGACCCCGGCGACGAACTGCACGCTCGAGCCCGGCAGAG
>JAAZBK010000506.1 GCA_012513855.1 Acidimicrobiales bacterium | reverse complement strand
CTGGTGGAGACGTCGTACCGCCGCATAGCGCTGAAGCGCCAGCTCAAGGCCCTCGACGCCCTCCGCAGCAACCACTGACCGGGCACCCCCCGCCGCCCTCCCCCTCCCCGCCCCCACCCCGATCGCCCGCGGGTAAAACGTGGCCAACACTCGCATCCTCTGCCCGCGACCTCCGGACTCGACCCGCGGGCAGAAGGTGGGCAAGACGAGCACCGTTTGTCCGCGATCCGGTTCTGCCGCGCCGCGACATCGGCGCGAGAGGTGGGGCGGGCTCCGGCGTCGATCTCGCGGTGGTCGCACGCCGCGAGGGGCTTCAGACCATCCGGCGAGGTGCTTCAGACCGCCCGGCGCAACGTAGCTTCGGTGGAGGCCCCGGCCTCTGACACCAGAGCTACGACATCCGTCGCCCGCTCGGTCAGGCAGGCGTGGGTGAACCGCAGCACACGATGGCCGTGAGCCGCGGCGGTGTTGTCGCGCGAACGATCCCGCTCGAAGTCGGCGACCCTGGTGTGCCACCGTCGGCCGTCGGCCTCGATGACGAGGCGCCACTCCGGGATGTAGGCGTCGACCCGCCGACGGCGGGCCTTCCACCACGGCGGCGTCCACTGGTACTCCACGTGGACCTTCTGCGACAGCGGTCGCAATGCTCGATAGAGCGCCAGCTCGAGCACGCTGTCGGCCACCGCGACGGCCTGATTCGAGCGTTCCTCCATCAGGGCGCGCCAGGTGACCACATGGCGCGGACGAACCCGGCCCATGCGCTCGCCGAGGTCGACGAGTTCGGCCACGGTGACCGAGCCGCCGATCAGCGCACCGTCGAGCGCGCGCTCCACCGTGGTGATGTCACAGCACCTGAGCAGGTCGAACAGGGTCTGGGCGACGGTGGTGACGCGGATCCCCTCGACCGTGGTGACAGCCACATCCGACGAGCGCCTGACGTCGGCCAGCGGGCTCCGACGGTTCACCTCGGAGGTGACGACGAGCTTCGGTCTCACGATCCTGGACCCTTCGAGGCCGTGCACCAGCCCAGCCGATTGGTCGGCGAGCGTCCCCCCGGTCACCGACAACTCGGCGGCCTTGTACTGCCGCCTCCACGTGGCTGGGTGACCGGCCACCGCCCACACCTTCGGGGCCATCTGGAGGATTGCGCCGTTGGCAGCCCGGTTGCGCAGGACCGCGGCGGAGCCGCCGACGGTGCGAGCCTGACGGGTGTGGAAGACGCCATGCTGCCGGCGGGCGAATACGGCGATCTCACGGTCGAAGTCGGTGTTTCGCATGTCGGGCATTGTCCACCGGGGGTATGACAGTGCACCTCAGCCCTCTTCACTCCTCCTCATCTCGACCCACATCCGCGGGCAAGATGTCGCCGACATGGCCACCTTCTGCCCGCGACCCCCGTCCCACCCTGACCCGCGGGCAAAATGTGAGCATCACGGCCACCTTCTGCCCGCCACTCCCGTTCGCACCACCGAGCTGACCCGCGGGCAAAACGTGAGCGTCACCGCCACCTTCTGCCCGCCACCCCGTTCGCACCACCGAGCTGACCCGCGGGCAAAATGTGAGCGTCACCGCCACCTTCTGCCCGCCCGCACTCGGGGCTGATCCGCTCCCGGGCAGAACGTCGGCGACATGGCCATCTTTTGCCCGCGACCCGGCCATCCGCGGGCAGGACGCCACCGAGGCGCGTCGAGCGGCGGCGCCACCGACACCCGGACGCGACGGAGGCCGGGCCTGGGGCCCGGCCTCCGTCTGGAACCTGGTGCGTTCTGGGTGCCCGCCGGCTACTCGGTGGGCGGTCCGGCCTCGGCCAGTTCGGCCTCGGAGTCGGACGACTCGGAGTCGGACGACTCGGAGTCGGACGACGCCGACGGCACCTCGAAGCCCTCGACCGAGCGGAAGGTCATGACCGTCTCGTCGGTCTCGGGATCGAGCTCGGCGTCGACGATGACCAGCTCGCCGGAACGGAACTGCTTGTAGAGCAGCCGCTCCGACAGCGGATCCTCGACCATGCGCTGGATCGCCCGACGCAGCGGACGGGCGCCCAGGGTGGGGTCGTAGCCCTTGTCGACCAGCAGGGTCTTGGCGGCATCGGTCAGCTCGATCCCGATGCCCTGCGCCTCCAGCTGGATGCTGGTGCGCTTGATCATCAGGTCGACGATGGTGGTGACCTCGGCCT
>JAAZBK010000505.1 GCA_012513855.1 Acidimicrobiales bacterium | reverse complement strand
TCGCGATCGAGGTGAAGGCGGCCGGTGTCAACCCCATCGACTGGAAGATCCGCGCCGGCCTTCTCGGTCGTCACTGGGACCTGCCGGGACCCATGGGCAGGGAAGCGTCCGGGGTGGTCACCGCCGTTGGTGAAGGGGTGACGGACTTCGCCGTGGGCGATGAGGTGCTCGGCCTGACAGCCGAAGGACACGGCGGTCTGGCTCAGCACACCGTGCTGTCAGCGAAGGACACTGTCGCCAAGCCCGAAGAGATCTCCTTCGCCGATGCTGCGGCCGTTCCAGTCGCCGGGGCCACCGCGTATGACGTCACCCACCAGATCGAACTCGAAGCTGGCCAGACCCTTCTCATCCTCGGAGCTGGTGGCGGGGTGGGCCTGATGGCCACCCAGATCGGCAAGGTTCACCAGTTCCAGGTGCTGGGCGTGGCCAGCGACTCGAAGCGCGAACTCGTGGAATCCACCGGTGCCACGTTCATCGAGTCCGGTGAGGGCGCCGCGGACCGGGTGCGAGATGTCGCTCCTGATGGCGTGGACCTGATCGTGGACCTGGTGGGCGGGGATGCCCTGAAGGCGATCGCCCCCGTGGTCAAGAACCCCACGAACATCATCTCGACCGCCGACTCGGCCACCGCCGAACAGCTCGGCGGCGCGGGGGTCGAGCGCTCCACCGAGGGGTTGGCCAAGATCACCGAGGTCATCGAATACGGGCTGGTCAGCCCGAACGTCAGGCAACGATTCAGCCTCGCCGACGCCAATGACGCGGTGGCCGTCGTGGAGACGGGACATGCCCCGGGCAAGGTGGTCGTGGAGCCCTGACCGCCGAGCTTGCTGTTGGAGATCCGCTACGACGGCCACGGCCTGTCCCAGGACCAACACCCCCCGGGATGATCGCTGCGCCCGGTACCAAGGCCCTTTCCGGAGTCCGGTGAGAAGCTGTCGGGCATGACCTTTGAGGAGACGCGTCAAGCGTACGAACGACGTTCGCGCGACTACATCGCGATGTTCCCTTCGATCTCTGCCACAGATCCCGAAGACCGCTACCTCATCCAGGCCTGGGCCACCGCCCAAACCGGCCCGATACTCGACGTCGGCTGCGGGCCGGGTCACTGGACGGGGTGGCTCCACGGCCAAGGACTGGACATCGAGGGGATCGACCCGGTCCCGGCGTTCATCGACCAAGCTCGGCTGAACCACCCCGAGGTCCGCTTCCGGGTCGGCCGGGCCGAAGCGTTGGGCGTCGAAACGTCGAGCCTGGCGGGGATCCTCGCTTGGTACTCGGTGATCCACACCGACCCCGAGCTGCTCGGCGAAACGTTCAGCGAGTTCGCGCGGGCCTTGCGCCCAGGGGGCGGACTGTGTGTCGGCTTCTTCGCCGGTCGGGACCTGGCGCCGTTCGAACATCCCGTCTCCGAAGCATACTTCTGGCCGGTATCTCGTCTTGGTGACGTGATCGAGCGAGCCGGGTTCTCCGTCACCTCCACCCAGCTACGGCAAGACCCGGGAGCACGCAATCACGCGGCGACCCTTGCCCATCGCAACCCATGATCTGTGAACTGCCCTGGGTCTGATGGAGGCTGTGATGTGCCCCGGGTTGAGCGCGGTTGGATCTTCTTGGATTCTCGGGTTCGAGACCCGAAGGGGTGTCATGTCGAGGAGATATCCGCCGGAGTTCCGGCGCAGGGTGCTCGATCTGATGGAGTCGGGTGGGACTGCCGCGCGTGGAGGGGACATCTGAGCTGGCTTGCCCGGGAGGGCGGCCTGGAAGGATGCCCTCATGCCCAAGCCCTATCCGCAGGAGTTCCGCGATGACGTCGTGAAGGTCGCCCGGAACCGCCCGACCGGCACAACTCTCGAGCGGATCGCGAAGGACTTCGGGATCCACCCGATGACGTTGTCGGGGTGGATGAAGACGTCAGCGGTCGAGGCCGGCGAACGCCCGGGCGTGACCTCGGCTGACTCGGCCGAGAACCGCGATCTGAAGCGCCGGGTGCGGCTGCTCGAGCAGGAGAACGAGGTGCTGCGCCGCGCCGCCGCGTACCTGGGGCAGGCGAACCTCCCAAAAGGCTGATGTACCCGCTCGTGCGCGAGCTCGCCGCAGACGGGATCCCCGTCACGGTGTCGTGTCGGGTACTCGGTCTTGCTCGCGCCGCCTACTACCGCTGGCTGAACGCGCCGTTCACCGACGGCCAGCTCGACGAGGCGTGGTTGGCGAACGCGATCTTCGACGCCCACCGCGACGACCCCGAGTTCGGCTACCGGTTCCTCGCCGATGAGGTCCGCCTGGCCGATCACGACGTGTCGGACCGGGTGGTGTGGCGGATCTGCCGGGACAACGCCTGGTGGTCGGCCTTCGGCAAACCCAAGGCTCGCAAGGGTTCCAAGCCCGGCACGCCGTCCCATGACGATCTGGTGCGACGCGACTTCACCGCCACGACCCCGAACCAGCTCTGGCTCACCGACATCACCGAACACCGCACGCGGGAAGGCAAGATCTACCTCTGCGCTATCAAGGACGTGTTCTCCAACCGGATCGTCGGCTGGGCCATCGACTCAAGGATGAAGGCCCGCCTGGTCGTCGCCGCGATCGAGATGGCCGTTGCCCGCCGAGGCGTCGACGTCGCCGGCTGCATCCTGCACTCGGACCGAGGATCGCAATTTCGCGCCAGGAAGGTGCACCGGGCCCTCACCCGCCACGGTCTCGTCGGCTCGATGGGCCAGGTCGGCTCCGCGGGTGACAACGCGGCGATGGAATCGTTCTTCGCCCTCCTCCAGCGCAACGTCCTCGACCGGCGCACCTGGGACACCCGCGATGCGCTGCGCATTGCGATGGTCACCTGGATCGAACGCACCTACCACCACCGCCGACGCCAAGCCCGCCTCGGCCGATTGACCCCAACCGAATACGAAATGATCATGACCCCTCAGACGGCATCCGCCGCCTGACTAACCACTGTCCCCTTCACGCGCGGCAGTCCCGAGCGAAGGTTGGCTGCGTACGCGCCAGCACCGCCCGGGAGGGGCCAGAGGTTTCGGCGGCGTTGGGAACTGCTCACGCGACGAGTCTGCCAAACGACTGTCAAAGCGTCGGCGACTGGGGTGAACC
>JAAZBK010000504.1 GCA_012513855.1 Acidimicrobiales bacterium | reverse complement strand
TGCGTGGACCCGCTGGTGGCGGAGCGACGGGCGAAAGCCTTCACTGCCGGCACGATCAAGGGGACGGTCTCGGGCGGCTACGGGGATGATGCTGCGCGGTTCTATGCGGCCGAGGCGGCCAAGGTGCTCCAGGCGTACTTACATGCCGCAGCGCTGACCGGGCAGAGCCTGGAGCACGTCCTTGCGTGGGTGGCGCGTCCGCTGGCGGTCACGGAGCCAGCGGAGATCCTCCGCGGGCATCCGCACGCGGCGCGGTTCTGGGAGGGACTGTTACACGGCGCCCTCAAAGGCGATGACCGCACCGCTGGGAACACCGTGACGACGGTGCAGCAGGCGATGAACCTGTTCTTCCAGGAAGACACGCGACGCCGCTGCGTGCCCGGCCATGGACGGCCGGCGACCGACATCGCCGACGTCATCGCGCGGGGCGGCACCATCTACCTGCTGGGGCGGGAGGATCCGTATGCGTCGGCGTCGCCGTTGATGACCGCGTTCGCCGAGCACGTCCTCGACACCGCCCTGGCGGCGGCGCAGACCTCGCCGTGGGGACGGCTGGCGCCGCCCTTCCACGTCATCTTGGACGAGCTGCCGTCGACGGCGCCGCTGCCGACGTTACGGACCAGGATGGCGAACGAGCGGGCGTTGGGGATCTCGTTCATCTGGGCGGCGCAGGCGTGGCCGCAGCTGACCAGCATCTTCGGGGAGACCGAGGCGCGGACCTTATTGGGGTTGACGAACAACCTGGTCGTGTTCGGCGGGTCGAAGGATGTCGCGTTCAACCGGGAGATCTCCGACCTGATGGGCCAAGTGCGGGTCAGTCGCTCGACCTGGCAGACCGGTGCCCGGCATGGCCGCACCTACTCCGGGGAGGACATCCCGATCCTGACCGGTGCAGAGATCCGTCAGCTGAAGGAGCGGCATGCGCTGGTGCTGGCCGAGAACGGCGCGCCGATCATCGCCCGGCTCGCCCGCTGTGTTGAAGGACGCTCCGGGCGCCAGCTGCTGGCGGAGCAGAGATCGCTGCGCCGACGCGCCCTGGACCGTTCGGGTCAGGTGTCGGCGGAGGCTCGGACCGCTGCCGCGCTGGTGGAGTCCCGTCGCCGTGGCCTGGGTCATGGCGGCGGGGAGCAGCCGCCATGACCAACGACGCCCGCACGGCCGGCACCGCGGCACGGCCGATCATCGAGGCGTTCCCGATGCCGGGCCCACTGGTCGAGGACGCCTACGACGCGCTCGAACACAAGAACCTCACCCCGGCTGAGGTGCAACTGGAGGACCGCGGCGCGAGGTTGCTGCCGCGGCCGTGGGACCCGCCCACGTGTGTGCTGCCGGAGCTGCGGGAGGAGGTATGGGACTGGCTCGAGAGGGTGGTGGTCTGGCTCAACCGCGAGTACGTGTGGGACATCGCCGGGGTGATCCCGGCGTGCTGGGTCAGCCATCCGCACCTGGTGCACGAGATCGCCGTGGTCGCGGACGTGCGCCGGCGAGCCGGGCTGTCGATGACGGGTACGCTCCTGGAGGAGTTCCACCGCTACGTCCTGCCCTCGTTCACCGAGCGGATGCGAACCCGGCTCCAATCTCACTGTGAGGACCGGGAGCACCAGCCGTGGCCCGCCCGCGGACGACACGTCCGTCACTGCGCCGAGGAATCCACGAACGCGCGCAAGCGGCTCTTCACCGAGGATGTCCGCTGGGCCGGCGAGTCCGCCACAGGGGCCGAGGCGCCCGACGAAGGCCAGGCCTCCGGTCACGACGATGTCGGCGGCGGAGGGCGGCACCTTCAGTCCGTCCCGAAGCCGCCCTGACACAGACGAAGCGGCGCCCACCAACGGTGCGGGGATGGTGCTGCGCCAGTCCCACCCGATGGTCTGAGTAGCCGGATCGTCCTGTCTACTGGGCGACGCGGCGGAGAACGCCGGGGCTGAACCCGGTGCTGACGGGTGATGCTTGGTGCATGAGTCTGCCGCCGCGGGACCTGCGCGGGCCAGTCACAGTGACGTTGGCCCGCTCCGAGTCCTCCATCCCTGCTGCGTCCTCGATGCCGGGCGGTGCGGTCTATGAGCCGAAGTGGGACGGCTACCGCATCGTCGCTGTCCGCGACGACAGCGGTGTCCGGTTGTGGTCGCGGCAGGGCAAAGACCTGACATCCAGGTTCCCCGACTTGGCCGAGG
>JAAZBK010000503.1 GCA_012513855.1 Acidimicrobiales bacterium | reverse complement strand
GCTGCTCTTGCGGCAACACGTTCACCACCCACTCCACGCAGGCCGAGATCTCGGTCGAGCTCTGCAACGAGTGCCACCCCTTCTACACCGGCAAGCAGAAGCTGGTCGACACCGGTGGCCGCATCGACCGCTTCGAGCGTCGCTACGGACGTCGCAGCAAGTAGCTCTGCTGCTCGCAGCACTGCCCTGACCACAGACCGAGAACGCCGCGTCGCCCTGCTGGCGACCAAGCTCCGCGCCACGGTCGGCGCGCGCTGGGGCGTACCCGATGGAGCCGTGGTCGACACCTCGGTGCTCGGCGCCAGCATCGCCGACCCCGAAGGTCGAAGGCTGTGGGTCCTGCTCGACGAGGATCCCGAGCGCAGGCTGGGCATGGCCCTCGCCATGGCCGTGCGTGGCGGCGACGCCGGAGCACCGAACGAGCTCCACCTGATCTGCCAGAACCCCGGCTCGGCCGGGGTTCTGGCTCGTCGCGCATCGGAGCTGACCGCCCCGGTCCACGTCTGGGTTGCGAACGGCCCGGAGCTGACGCCGGCTGCTCCGGCTTCGCCCGCCAACGATCCGGCGCCGCCGCCGGAGGCCGAGCTCTACCGGCCCGTCATCGCAGCCGCGGGGCTGGAGCCGGTGGTCGAGGGGGGCGAGCTGATCGGCGAGCTCCTCGGGCTGGAGGTGGCCCGCGTGGTGGTGGCCGACGACGGTGAGGCCCACCTGGAGGCCGGGGTGGGGCGCTTCGACCGGGAGGCTGGTTCGATGATGTTCGCCCACCTGGGCGAGACCGACTCGGTGGCCCGGGCCGTCGACGTCGTCCGCCGTCAGCGCGGCCCGCGCACCGACCGTCACCCGCTCAACCAGCTGGTGCCCGAGCGGTGGCTGCGTGCCGTGGTGGTGTCGCGCCCCGACCTGGTGGGCGCCTCGGAGCTACGGCCGGTCGGTTCCGCCTGCCCGCGTCGCAACCTCCGCGAGGCCGGGGTGGCGACGGCGATCGGCACCGCTCCAGACGGCACCCCGATGGTGGTGGTCTGCTCGACCGGCGTCGACCTCGACCTGGTGCCGTCGGCGTCCGACGATCGCCTCACCCATGCTCCGGGGGCGCGGCTCGTGCTGGTGCTTCCCGAAGCCGATGCCCTGCCGATCACCCGTGACCTGGCGTCGTTGTTGCGAGACACCGCGGAGATCGTCACGATCGAGGGCGACTGGCGCTCGCTCACCGAGGTCGCACCCTGATGCTGGACAAGCTGACATCGCTGGAGGACGAGTTCCGCGACGTCGAGGGCCGTCTGGCCGATCCCGACGTGTTCTCCGACCAGAACCGCTACCGCGAACTGGCTCGGCGGCACAAGGAGCTGGAGGCGATCGTCTCGAGGTCGTCGGTCCTCCGCCAGCGAATGGACGACGCCATCACCGCTCGGGAGATGGCTGCGGAGTCGACGGGCGACGATCGCGAGATGATGCGAGCCGAGGCCGCGGAGGCCGACGCCGACGTCGAGCGGCTCACCGCCGAGCTCCAGGTCCTCCTCTTGCCGAAGGATCCCAACGACGGCCGCAACGTCATCGTCGAGATCCGCGGCGCCGAGGGTGGGGAGGAGGCCAACCTGTTCGCCCGGGACCTGTTCTCCATGTACCAGGGCTACGCGCAGCGTCAGGGCTGGAAGACCGAGGTCCTGAACGCAGATCCGTCCGACATGGGTGGCTACAACGAGGTCACCTTCCTGGTGTCGGGTGACGGGGCATGGACCAGGCTCAAGCACGAAGGCGGTCCCCACCGGGTCCAGCGGGTGCCGGCCACCGAGTCCCAGGGGCGGATCCACACATCGTCGGCCACCGTCACGGTGCTGCCCGAGGCCGAGGAGGTCGACGTCGAGATAGACGCCAACGACCTCCAGGTCGACTACTACCGCTCGTCGGGGCCCGGCGGACAGTCGGTGAACACCACCGACTCCGCGGTGCGGCTCACCCACAAGCCAACGGGCGTGACGGTGTCCATGCAGGACCAGAAGTCGCAGCTCCAGAACAAGGCCAAGGCCATGCAGGTGCTGCGGTCCCGCCTCCTGAAGCTGGAGCAGGATCGCCAGCAGAGCGAGCTCTCCGAAGCTCGCAAGGACCAGGTCGGCGGCGGTGGCAGGTCGGAGAAGGTCCGCACCTACAACTTCAAGGAGAACCGGGTCTCCGACCATCGCATCGGGCTCACCATCTACAAGCTGGAGAAGGTGCTGTCGGGTGAGCTGGACGAGGTGAGCGACGCCCTCGTGCAGGACGAGCAGACCCGCCGCCTCACCGAAGACGCCTGAGCCGTGGCTCACGATCCGTCCGACCTGGAGGGCACGGTCTCGTGGCGCGAGCTGCTCGCCGAGACCGAGCGACGGTTGGCCGCCGCCGACCCGGAGAGCGTCGAGGTGTCCGACGCCCGGGTGGAAGCGCGTTGGATCGTCGAGGAGGCCAGCGGGATCGAGGGCTCCGAGCTGGAGCCAGGTCTCGACGACCTCGCCACCGTCGGCGGCGTCAGCCGGCTGGACGCCATGGTCGGCCGTCGCCTGGCGGGTGAGCCGATCCAGTACGTGCTGGGCCGGTGGGCGTTCCGGACGCTCGACCTGTTGTGCGACGCCCGGGTGCTCATCCCGCGCCCCGAGACCGAGCAGGTGGTGGGACACGCCCTCGACGTGCTCGACCGGGTGCTGCTCGCCAGGCCCGAGGGCCACCGAGCGGTGGCGGTCGACCTCGGCGCCGGATCGGGTGCCATCGGGCTGTCGCTGGCGGTCGAACGGCCGGGCACCGAGGTGTGGCTGGTCGACCGGTCGGCCGACGCGGTGGCGGTGAGCCGGGCGAACCTGGCCGGGCTGGGGATGGCCGGTTCACGCGTGCAGGTGCTGGAGGGCTCGTGGTTCGACCCGTTGCCCGCCGAGCTGCGCGGCAGGGTCGACCTGGTGGTGTCGAACCCGCCCTACATCGCCGCCAGCGAGAAGCTGCCGGCGTCGGTCGTCGACTGGGAGCCGAACGTCGCTCTGGTGTCGGGAAAGAGCGGTCTCGAGTCCTACGAGACGATCCTCGGCGAGGTCGGCCGGTGGCTGGCCGACGACGGGGCGCTGGTGCTCGAGATCGGCAGCACCCAGGCCGACGCCATCGTCCAGCTCGCCGTACAGGCCGGTTTCGGCGGAGTCGAGGTCATCGACGACCACGCGGGGCTGCCCCGCACGGTGGTGGCTTCGCTCAGCGGTTGACGAGGGTGATCAGGTCGCGGGCCCGTCGCTCCGTGAGCCCGCCGGCGAGCGAGAACCCGTCGACGGCGAGGTCCTCGGCTTCGATGGCCGGGGCGTGGAGCACGACGTCTTCCCACACGAACGCAACGACGCCGCGGCCAGCGCTGCTCACCGGAGGGCACTCGGGCTGGGCGTTGAAGCAGGCGTTGAAGAGCTCGTTGAGCTTGTCGACGGAGTCGGGCTTCACCCGCGTGAACACCTGGAACTCCCCGTCGGTCTCAGAGAGCGTGGCGTCGGTCAGGTCGTTGCCGTCACCGACCGGGTCGCCGAGCTCGTAGCAGAAGATCCCGTCGGCGGTGGCGTGCAGGTCGGTGGCCGGAGCGGCCTCGGACTCGCCGCCGTCCTCGCCGCCGTCCTCGCCACCCTCCTCGTCGGCCGGGCATCCCCCCGACGACAGCACCGGCGCGATGAGCAGTTCCTTGCGCTCCTCGGTGCGATCCGGCTGGGTGTCCTCGGGGATGGTCTCGGGTGCGGCCGTGGTCGTGGTGGTGTCGGCCGAATCTCCACCGTCGTCGGAACCGCACGCGGCGGTACCGGAAGCGAGGATGGCGGTGAGGAGGATCAGGAGTGCTCGACGCATGGCCGTCGAGATTACGGTTCGCGGGCATGCCCGAGGTGGTCCAGCTCTCCGACCACTCTCGGGCGGTCGACCTGGCGTCGGAGGTCCTGGAGGGTGGCGGCACCGTCCTGCTCCCGACCGACACGCTCTACGGGGTGGCCGCTCTGCCGGGTCTGCCCGGTGCCACCGCTCGGCTGTTCGAGCTGAAGGACCGCGCCGCGGGCCAGCCGCTGGCCGTTCTGCTGGCCGATGACGACCAGTTGCGCGCGCTGGTCGAGCCCGACGCCCTGACGCCCCAGGTGCTCGGCTGGGTCGCGCGGTTCTGGCCCGGTCCGCTCACGTTGGTCATGCCCAGGGCGGAACGTGCCCGGTCGCTCGATCTCGGAGGAGCCGCCGGCACCATCGGCGTTCGTTGCCCCGATCACCGCTTCGCGAGGGACCTGGCGCGCCGGGTCGGACCCATCGCCACCACCAGCGCGAACCGCCACGGTGAGGCGACCCCTCGAACTGCGATCGAGGCCGCCGCCTCGCTGGCGGGCCGGGTGGATCTGGTGGTCGACGGCGGACCGGCTGGGACGGTCGCATCCACCGTGGTCGACGTCACGGTGGATCCGTGGCGCCTCTTGCGGGTCGGGGCGGTCACCGATGCCATGCTGGGCGGGTGACCACCCGCATCGGCGCACTGATAATCCTCGCTGGCGTGGCGCTCATCGTGGCCCGGGCCCTCAACTGGGTCGACAGCGAAGCAGCCGACATCGCTGCCACGCTCGGGATCGTGGTGGGCGCCCTGGCGATCGCCATCGACGGCGAGAACGCCGATGCCTCGGGCAAGGCGAGCAGCGAGTAGCGACCAGCTCTCAGGTCAGGTCGAACCGCCCCTGGCCGTCGACGTGGCCTGACCGGCCGGCGGTCTCCTCGGTGAGGAGGACCTTCATGATCGACTCGTCGGTGGAGGTGCCCCACGCTCGACGACCGTCGGGCAGCAGCGTGGCGATGACGGCCGACTCGGGCGCTCCGTCGCGGTCGTGCATGACCGTCGAGGTCTCCACGGTGACGTCGGAATCGACGGTCTCGGCCAGTTCCCGCGACGGCAGTGCGTCGACCTCGTCCTGGACGTCGGCGTAGCCGAAGGGAGTGGGTGGCGGGGTGGTGCTGTAGACGCCGAAGGCGTGCTTGGTGAGGAATCCGCCGTTGGCCGTGACGAGCCCCATGGATCCGGCGTCGTTCCGGAGGCGATCCACCGTTGCGGAGATGGCGTGGCTCACGTAGTTGTTCCACGGCCCGCCGGCGAAGGACAGGCCGCCCGTGACGGTGAGGGGCCGGTCGGTCCCGAGGCCGATCTCGCCGGCTGCGATCTGGACCGCGCTCGGGAAGCAGGAGTACACGTCGACGTGGGCCAGGTCGTCGACACCGGTGCCGGCGAGGTCGAGGGCTCGACGGCCGGCGAGCCGGATGGCCGGTGCCTCGGCGAGCGACCAGCGGTGCGAGACCCACCAGTGCTCGTGGGCGTCGGTCCCCGCCCACGGGAACACCCAGCGGTCGCTCGGCACGCCGAGGTCGCGCGCCGTCCCCACGGAGCAGACGATGAACGCGGCCCCCTGCTCCACGGCGTTGTTGGCGTTCATGAGCTTGGTGTAGGGGTAGCCCACCATCCGGTTCTCGGGCGTGGCGTCGCGGATCTCAGTCGGCGTGTACGAGCGTTGGATCCAGGCGTGGGGGTTGCGCGAAGCCACCTCGCTGAACCCCGACCACAGCCGGGCGATGCGGTCTCGGTGCTCCTCGAGGTCCCAGCCGCGTTCAGCCCGGAGGGCGTTCTCGAACAGCGGGTAGAACTGGATCGGCATCATGAGCTGCCGGGCCACCTCGCCCGGGTGCCACAGGTCCTGGTGGTTGGTGACCGACTCGGTCGGTTCCGCGGAGTCGTCCTGGCGCTCCCAGTCGAGCGAACCGCCCGCCTTCCTCACCGCGGTGCGGGTGCGCCAGGTCTCGGCGCCACCGATCATCACCACGTCGGAGGTTCCGGCCGTGATCTCGCGGCAGGCTCGGTTCAGGAGCATCTGCGGGTAGTTGCCGCCGTCGTCGGTCACGATCGTGCGGCGCGGTTCGATCCCGAGCGCGGCTGCCACCGCGGCGCCCGGATCCCGGTACTTCCAGCTCAGGATCCGGATCACCGCCACGGTGTCGACGGCGGCGAGCAGCCGATCGGATCCGCTGTCGGCCTGGGCGGTCCGGGCCGCTTCGGCCATCAGCCCGGCGGGTGAGAGAGCAGCCGCTGGGTCGGTGGTGCGCTGCTCCACCTGGCCCACGGCCACGATCACGGGCCAACGGGGGTCGAGAGACCGGGAGTCGCTAGTCATGGACCAAGTCAAGAGGGCCCTTGACCGGCTGGTCAAGGCGAGCGGTCGGCCGCTTGCCCCTACACTCCCGGCTCATAGACATCCTGGTCATGTGCACGGGCAACATATGTCGGTCCCCGATGGCCGAGGCGCTGTTGCGACAGCGGCTCGCGGCCCGGTCGGTCGCGGCTCGCGTCCACTCGGCCGGTCTGCTGCTCGATCACGAACCCGCCCACCCCTACGCGGCCGATGCTCTCCAGCCCCTGGGCCTCGACCTGTCGGCGCACCGGTCACGGATCCTGTCGTCCGAACTGCTGGAGGACACAGACCTCCTGATCGGAATGGAGATGCGCCACGTGCGCGAGGCGATCGTGGTCGAGCCGGATGTCTTCGGCCGTGCGTACACCCTTCCCGAGTTGGTGAAGAGGGCAGAGGCGGTGGGCCCCCGCACCGACGACTTCGGATCCTGGTTGGAAGCGGTGGGCGAAGGACGGAAGCGACTCGACGTGCTCAAGCGAGATCCGCGCCTGGAGGTACCGGACCCGATCGGCGGGTCGAAGCGCCAGTTCCGTCGCACCACCGAGACCTTGAGCGCCCTGTTGGACAGCTTCGTGGCGCTGGCGTGGCCCGACCAAGGGTTCAGCGGCCATCATGGAGACCTCTCCGATCACTCCTCTCCCTCACCCCGGAGCACCTGATGCGGATCGCCATCGGCGCCGACCACGCTGGATACGAGCTGAAGACCCACCTGGTGGGCGTCCTCACCGACCTCGATCACACCGTGATCGACCTCGGCACCGACAGCTCAGCCAGCGTCGACTATCCGGCGTACTGCGCAGCGGTGGGCCGATCCGTTGCCCGGGGCGACGTGGAGTGGGGCATCGTGCTCGGCGGGTCGGGCCAGGGCGAGCAGATCGCGGCCAACAAGGTGGCCGGCGTCAGGGCCGCTCTGTGTAACGACCTCTACACGGCCCGCATGGCCCGCGAGCACAACGACGCCAACGTCTTGTCGATGGGCGGCCGCATCGTCGCCCCGTCGCTGGCCGACGAGATCGTCGTGTGCTTCATCCAGACCCCGTACCAGGGTGGTCGTCACCAACGACGGGTCGACGAGCTGGCCGAGATCGGCAGCCGTGCCAACGACCCCGCCGCCCTGGACGCCTATCTCGACAGCCTGGTGCCCGGCATCACCGCCCGGGCATCCGAAGCCGCCAGGGGAGCAACCGCATGAGCTGGCCCACCAGTACCGACACCGAGCTCTTCGACATCATCGATGCCGAACGGGACCGCCAGAACAGAACCGTCCAGCTGATCGCGTCGGAGAACTTCACGTCTCCGGCCGTGCTCCGGGCCACCGGCTCGGTGCTCACCAACAAGTACAGCGAGGGCTACCCGGGCAAGCGCTACTACGGCGGCAACGAGGTGATCGACCAGGCCGAGGACCTGGCCCGTGACCGGGTGAAGGCCCTGTTCGGCGCCGAGTACGCCAACGTCCAGCCCCACTCCGGCGCCAACGCCAACATGGCCGTCTACCTCGGGCTGCTCCAGCCCGGCGACAAGGTGCTCGGGCTCCGGCTCGACCAGGGCGGCCACCTCACCCATGGTTCGCCGGTCAACGCCAGCGGCATCCTCTACGACTTCGTCTCCTACGGCGTCACGCCGTCCGACGAGCGGATCGACTTCGACCAGGTGCGAGACCTGGCGCTGGAGCACCGACCGAAGCTCATCGTGGCCGGCGCAACCGCGTACCCCCGCATCATCGATCCCGAACCGTTCCGCCAGATCGCCGACGAGGTCGGCGCCCTGTTCATGTTCGACGCTGCGCACATCGCCGGCCTCATCGCCGGAGGGGTGCACCCCAACCCGGTTCCGGTGGCCGACATCGTCACCTTCACCACCCACAAGACGCTCCGCGGCCCGCGTGGTGGTTGCATCCTCGCCAAGGCCGACCTCGGTCCGGCGCTGGACAAGGCGGTGTTCCCGGGCCTGCAGGGCGGACCGCTCGATCACGTGATCGCGGCCAAGGCGGTGGCCTTCCGCGAGGCCGCCCAGCCGGAGTTCAGCGACTACGCACGCGACGTGGTGGCCAACGCCGCGGAGCTGGCCGAAGCTCTGGCCGGTCACGGGTTCCGCCTCGTGTCGGGCGGCACCGACAACCACCTGATGCTGGTCGACCTCCGCTCGTTCGACGAGGACCTGTCGGGCAAGAAGGCTCGGCTGGCGCTCGACCGTGCCGGCGTCAGCCTCAACGAGAACACCGTGCCCGACGACCCCCGTCCGCCCTACATCACCTCGGGCCTGCGCATCGGTACGCCGGCGGTCACCACCCAGGGCATGGGCGCTCGTGAGATGCGCGAGATCGCGTTCCAGATCCACCGCGTGCTCACCAACCGCGACGACGACAAGGTCATCGACGAGACCCGGGCGGAACTGGCCGACATGTGCGCCAAGTTCGAGCCCTACCCGAACTAGCTCGTCGAAGCGGCGATGATGGACCAGATGGTCCGTAGCTGCTCGCGCCCGTCCTGACGTGCCAACCACCTCCGCCTACCTGGGCGTGTTCGCCGTCGCGCTCGTCGTGACCCTCGTCGCCACCCCAGCCTGCCGCTGGCTGGCGAGCCGCTACGGCGTGGTGGCGGTGCCCACCGAGCGCGCCGTGCACTCCAGCCCGATCCCGTACCTGGGCGGGGTGGCCATGCTGGTCGGCTTCCTCGCCGCGTTCGCCGTGGCGTGGGCCTTCGGCGGCTTCGACGCTGTGTTCGAGACGCTCACCGTCCCGGTCGGCGTGGCCGTCGGCGCGGTGATCCTGTGCGCGGTGGGCACCCTCGACGACGTCCGGGAGGTGTCGGCTCCGGCCAAGACGGCGGGCATCGTGCTGGCCGGATCGATGATGCACCTGCTCGGCGTGAGCCTCCTCTACTTCAGGATCCCGTTCGTCGACACTCTGTTCGTGCTCGGCCCCGACCTGGCGCCGCTGGTGAGCGTGCTCTGGGTTCTCGGGATGGCCAACGCCGTCAACCTGATCGATGGCCTCGACGGGCTGGCCGCCGGGATCGTCGCCATCGCGGCCGGGTCGTTCTTCCTGTACGGGCACAAGCTGGCCACCGTGGGGGTCGAGGTGATCGGCCCCGACAACCCGAGCCCTCTCATCGCTGTGATCATCGCCGGGGTCTGCCTCGGCTTCCTGCCGTGGAACTTCAACCCGGCCAGGATCTTCATGGGCGACGGGGGAGCGCTCATGCTCGGTGGGCTCATGGCCGCCAGCACGATGCTGGTGGGCGGCCAGACCAGCCAGACGTTCTCGGGCCAGGTTTACTTCTTCTTCGCCCCCCTCTTCATCCCGTTCTTCGTGATGGGCGTGCCGATCATCGACACCGCCTTCGCGATCATCCGGCGGGCCCGCAAGCGCGTCGGCGTGGCCGAGGCCGACAAGGACCACCTCCACCACCGGCTCATGCGGCTCGGCCACGGCCACCGTCGGAGCGTGGTGATCCTCTGGCTCTGGACCGCTCTGCTCGCCGCGTTCGTCCTCTACCCCGTCTACACCGGCGAGGGCGACGCGGTGGTGCCGCTCGTGGTGGCCGCCTTGGCGCTGGTGCTCCTCACCTTCTTCCACCCCGGAATCCGCGGCAGGGCCGACGACCTCGACGGCGAACTGGCACCAGTCGACGCATCAGCCGACGACGACATCTTCGTGAAGGACGAGCGCGG
>JAAZBK010000502.1 GCA_012513855.1 Acidimicrobiales bacterium | reverse complement strand
TCGTCTCGCCCGGGTGCTGCACGCAGATGTTCACCCGCTCCTCCGTGACCCACGGGCCACAGGTCTCGGCGCCGGTCGGTACCGAGAGGAACTGGCGCACCTCGCCCCGATGCTCCCCGGCCAGCGGCACGGCGTACAGGCCGTCGTGCGCGCCCAGCTGGTTGCCGTCGGTGGAGATCCACAGGTTGCCGTGCTCGTCGAACGTGACGTTGTCGGGGCACGAGATCGGCGAGACCTTGGACCGGTCGGCACCCGCGAAGTAGGTGCTGGGGTCGTTGGGGTCGCCGCACAGCAGGAGGATGTTCCAGCCGAAGGTGGTGGCGGCCGGGTCCTGGCCCGCCTCGGACATCTCCATGACGTGGCCGTGCTTGTTCGCCGTGCGCGGGTTGGCCTCGTCGACGCCCGCCTTGCCGGCCGTGCCGCGCTGGGTGTTGTTCGTGAGCGCCATGTAGACCTTGCCGTTGACCGGGTTGGTCTCGACGTCCTCGGGACGGTCCATCTTGGTGGCGACCACCTTGTCGGCCGCGAGGCGGGTGAAGACGAGCACCTCCTCCACGGTGAAGCCGTCCACGAACGACTCGGTGTCGGTGCACAGCGGGATCCACTCGCCGGTACCGTCGAAGGCCCCGTCGGAGGGCAGCGTGCCCTTGCCGTCGATCTCCGCCGCCGGGGAGTCGCCGGTGAAGCGGGCGACGTAGAGCGTGCCGGTGTCGAGCAGGTCGGCGTTCGCCTTGGCGCCACCGGGCTGCACCTTCTTGGTGGAGACGAACTTGTAGAGGTAGTCGAAGCGCTCGTCGTCACCGGAGTAGACGACCGCGCGGCCGTCCTTGGCGATGACCGAGGTGCCGGCCTCGTGCTTGGTCCGGCCGAGCATGGAGCGCTTCTTCGGCGTGGAGGTCGGGTCGAACGGGTCGATCTCGACGACCCAGCCCTGGCGCAGGACCTCGTTGGGCTCGCGCGAGAGGTCGAAGCGGTCGTCGAACCGCTCCCACTTGCGCTCGGACGCCCCGGTCGGGATGCCGTAGCGGCTGATGGCCTGCTGCGGGAGCCCACCCTGGACGGCTACCGTTGGCGAAGTACTGGTTGAAGTTCTCCTCGCCGGACAGGACGGTTCCCCACGGGGTGTTGCCGCCGGCGCAGTTGTTCAGGGTGCCGAGCACCCGGTAGCCCGTGGCGTCCGCGGAGGTCTTCAGGTAGTCGGAGCCGCGGACCGGGCCGGTGACCTCGAACGGGGTCGTGGCGGTGTAGCGGCGGTTGAGGCGGTGGCCGACGACCGGCTTGAGCTTGCCGTTGCCCTGGTTCTTCTTCACCACGACGACGGACAGTCCGTGGGCCGCCCACGCGATCTCGACCTGCTCGCGGGTCGGGTTGGCGGCGTCGTAGCCGGGGAACATGATGACCTCGTCGGTGTACTCGTGGTTGACCACCATCACCTCGTGCTGCTTGTCGAGGGGGAAGAAGCCGAGGTAGTCGCAGTTGTAGCCGAACTGGCCGGCCTGCTTGGCCGCCGTCTGGTTGTACGGGTCGAACTCGGGGGCACCCGCGAGGATCGGGTCGCCCCAGCGGATCACGATGTCCTGGGCGAAGCCCGCAGGCACCTCCACCGCGTCGGTGCGGGCCGGGGCGATGGGCGTCCAGCCGAGGCCCGGCAGCGAACCCTTGGTGTCGAGCGCGGCGGCCTTCGGCGCGTTCACGAAGGCGGCGGCACCCGAGCCGGCCACGGCGGCGGCGCCGGCGGCGACGACACCCACCTTCATCAGGCC
>JAAZBK010000501.1 GCA_012513855.1 Acidimicrobiales bacterium | reverse complement strand
GCCATGATCGTTCCGGCGGCGTCCTGCTCCCCGTCCTGCGGCCACACGGCGACGAGCGTTCCCCGGCAGCGCGCGCCGCCCTCGCAGTGGACGTAGCCGCCGGTGGGGTAGGCGCCGCGGGCGTCGGGCAGGTTGGTGTAGCGGGTGCCGTCGTTGTCGCGGCAGGGCTTGCACGAGTTCGTGTCGAGGATCTCCGTGGCCACATACTCCGCCGGAGGCGCCACCGCGAGGACCGCCATCCGGCCTTCGTTCTGCGCCGCCGACATGGCCCCGCCGATCGCCTCCCGCACGGACGCGTCCGACAGGCTCGTGAGGTGCTCGTCCACCCCGTCCGCGACCTGGGCAGGGCTGCCGGACCCGAACAGCCGCATCGCCCGCCGCACCCCCGACGCGACGAGGTTCCCGCCCAGCAGGCGGGCGGTAGTGCGGGCCATCTGCCGGATCCGGTCCCGGAACGCCGCCGCGGTGATGGCCTCGTCGTCCAGCGACCACTCCGGCACCGTGACGCCCTGCGCCTCAGCTTCCGCCTGCTGCGCCTCGCCCGCCTCCCGCGCGTAGCGGATCATCCGCGCGGTCAGCAGCGCAGCGCCCGCGTCGGTGTCCACGGTCAGGTCGTCCAACGCGGCCAGGTTGTCGGCTTCGGCGGCGGCCTGGACAGCAGCGGTGATCTCCTCCCGCTGCGCGGCCTGGATGTCCGCCCACGCCGTGAGGGTGTCGTCGACGGCCTGATGCCACGCCTGGTCCATGGCGGCGAAGTCGGTGCGCGCGCGGGTTTCCAGGTCGGTGGGCTGACGGCGCAGCGGGCCGGCCGCCGCAGTGACGGGCTCACCGAGGGGGATGTCCGTGTAGTCCCCGGCGAACGCCACCCGCACCCGGTCGAAGACGATCGGCCCAAGCCGCTCCTCCAACGCGATGATCAGGTCCAGCTCGGACGAATACGCTGCACAGACGTGCGCGACCCAGGGCGTATGCGGCGCGGGCAACTCCACGTCCATCGGCGCCATCACGAGCGCCTCTTCCGCCATCTCGTGCGCCGCCTCCAGCGACTGGCCGTACTCCGGATCGTCGCCGACGGACCACACCCACGACGGCTCGTCACCGTTGCCGTTCCAGTGCGCAGCGCCGAACAGCTTTGCCCTGACCGGCGGCATCCCCTCGGCCAGCCGGCGCACCGCGTCCACGATCGCAGCACGCGCAGCCTCGTCGAAGTCGGCTCCCTTGCCCAGGTACCGGAGGGTGCAGTGCAGCTGCTCCGGCGCCTCGCCACCTTCGATTGCCAGCCGTTCCGCGTCCTCCGGCGTCGGGATCAGCGCGATCATCGCGCCGGAGAGGTGCGAGCCGTCAGCCGCGGCTGTGAGCGTGGCCATGCGAACTCCGAGTCATCGTCGAGAAGAAGCCGGATGTGTCCATCAGCGGGGCGTGCCGTCCGATCGTGAACCGGCCGAACGCATCCAGCCGGGCCTCGTACACGCCCGAGGTTCCCGGCCGCGGCAGCGAATGCAGCTTCAGCGCGGCGTGCGTGAACGGACACGAGTAGGCGTGCTGCGCACACAAGCCCGGGTGCAGCAGCTCCGGCGGACGGCCCGTCGCGAACCTGACCGCGTGCAGGGCCTGGGCCTGTTGGATCAGCCGCTCCTGCCGCGCCGCCGCTGCCGCCTGCCGTGCCTGCTCCGCACCCGGCGGCGGAGGGTCGCCGCCGTTCGGCGCGCTGCGTTCCTCCCCGGCTGGCGGGGCAGGCTCCTCGGTACGGCGCAGCTGCGGCGCCGTCGCGGTGGTGTCGATGTGCTGGCCGGTGAGGAGCGGCAGCGCGGACGGGGCACCGGACGGCAGGGTCTTGATGATGACCTTGAGGGCCTGCTCCCGGAGCTCCTCCTCCGACGGCTTGTCCGCTTCGTCGAAGCCGGTCTCGCGGCGGAGCGCGGCCCCGTCGATCTCCATGCGGTCGTACAGCTGGATGGCGTTGTCGGAGCGGTCGGGGCGCAGGGTGAGCTCCGACATGTCGTACCAGACGACCCACGACGCCCAGTCCTCCACGCGTGAGGCTTTGAGGCGGGGCTGGAGGTAGCCGGTGGTGATGGCGGCGCAGATCGTCTCTGCGTCTGGCGCGATGTTCACCTTGAGGGACGTCTCGTCGACGGCCCAGGCGTTCCAGTGGTTGAGGTC
>JAAZBK010000500.1 GCA_012513855.1 Acidimicrobiales bacterium | reverse complement strand
GGTTCTCGTTGCAGAAGTGGCTGAAATCCGACCACTTCTGCAACGAGACTCATCTCGGTCAATCTCGCCGCGCTCGATAGTGAGACTCGGGCGACCGGGGCGCGAAAGGCGTGACGGGCTGCCCGGGGCGGGGTCAGACGAGCAGGCGGTCGGGGTTCTCGACGTCGACGTTCACGTCGACCGTCGAGTAGCCGTCGGTGTGGAGGCGGAGGGCGTCGTAGGCCCGCACGCCGATGGCCTGCTCCAGCCGGCGGTCGGCAGGGCCGGGGATGGTGATCGTGAGGGTCAACCCGGGCCAGTGGCTGGAGATGGTGGCGTGGGTCCGCTCGGGTGGCAGCCCGGCTTCGGCCACCAGGGGGACCACCCGCTCGAGCACGGCGTCCACGATCCGCTGGTTGCCGAGCGTCACCGCCGCGTGGCAGGCGGCGTCGAGGGCGGCCTCGTGGGAGTGGAGGGTCACCCACGGCGCGTAGCCGTCCACCGGATCGGTCTCGCGGGCCCCGAGGCCTACCTCCACGATCGGGACCCGGGAGCGGATGGCGCAGCGGACCCCGTCCTCGTGAGGGGTCGGTCCGGTGCTTCCCGGCGCGCGGGCCAAGACGGCGACGTCGACGTGGCCTTCGAGCGGACACGCCGACGGGTCGGTGAGCCCCACGCACACCCAGCTCGGATCGCCGGCATCGTGGCAGCGGTGGACGCGGTGGCCTGCTTCGGCGAGCACCCGGGCCGACGCGTCGCCGACGCCGGGATGGCTCTCGATCAGGAGGACGTCGAGTGGTTCTCTCATGGACCGATGGTGAGCCGGGCCCCAGGACCCCACCAGGGACCAAGGTCCCGGTAGCCAAAAGTCACAGCCCGATGTGCCCGCTTGCGGCGGCGGCCACAAACCCGGCGGACGTGTTGAGCGGAGCGGGAGGGATTCGAACCCTCGGACCCTTGCAGGTCGCCGGTTTTCAAGACCGGTGCATTCGTCCACTCTGCCACCGCTCCGCTCGGCACTGTAGGCGGTGACGTGGCGGCGGCTCACAGGCGGTGGGATCGCTTGGGACCGGTGCCGTCGGTGCTGTGTACGATGCATGCCGCAACACGGAGAGGTGCCGGAGTCAGGCCGATCGGGCCTCCCTGCTAAGGAGGTGACGGGGTAACTCGTCCGTGGGTTCAAATCCCACCCTCTCCGCGGAAGACCCCGACCCACATGGGTCGGGGTCTTTGCTTTCGGCTCAGCGGTACGCTCGAACGATGATCACCGGCGTCCACACCATCCTCTACTCCGACGATGCCGAGGTGACCCGGGCCTTCCTGCGCGACGTCGTGGGCTGGTCGGCGATCGACAGCGGTGGCGGCTGGCTCATCTTCGAGACGCCGCCGGCCGAGATGGGCGTCCACCCCACCAAGGGCGAGGGCGGCGAGGTGTGGGCCACCGTCCCGCACCACGACGTCTCGTTCCTGTGCGATGACATCGAGGCGACCAGGGCCGAGCTCGAGGCGAAGGGGGTGGAGTTCACCTCCGGCGTGCAGGACCAGGGCTACGGGCTCGTCACCTCGTTCCTGGTACCTGCCGCCGGGCAGGTGCACCTCTTCCAGCCGCGCTACACGCCACCGTTCCAGCGCTGAACGCCGGCCCTCCAGGCCGGCCGGGCGCCACAGCTCCGGCCCGAGTCCGGAGCCATGGCGCGGATCCAGCCGCAGATCAGTCCGAGTAGCGCATTGCGATGGCGGCCTCGGGCGTGGTGGCCACGAAGGTGGCGGACTCCTGGAGCTCCAGGGTGACCGTGTCGGCGTCGTGGCTCTTGTAGGCGATGGAGACGTCTTCGCCGATGGTGAGCTCGGCGTCGCCGCCGCGCTGGCTGAGGACGATGGCACCGTCGACCGCGGGGGCCCACACCACCGGCC
>JAAZBK010000499.1 GCA_012513855.1 Acidimicrobiales bacterium | reverse complement strand
GGATGCTGGAGAACGGCACCGCCAGCCGGGAAGACATCGACACCGCCATGAAGGGCGGATGCAACTTCCCGATGGGCCCGCTCGCCCTGCTCGACCTGGTCGGCCTCGACACGTCGCTCTCGATCCTCGATGCCCTCTACGACGAGTTCCGCGACCCGAACTACGCGGCCGTGCCAGCTCTGCGCCGCATGGTCACCGCCGGCCAGCTCGGCCGGAAGTCCGGACAGGGCTTCTACGACTACTCGAAGAAGTAGCCACCGCGGACCTTCGGGCCTGGACCACCGAGCTCGGGTCGAGCACGAGGTTCGTCGCGAGCTCGACCCGGTTCCACCGCCCACCCGGCCGATCGTGCTGCGGTCCAGTCGAGCCGTGGGGCGTCGGCCTTCATCATCACAACTAGCTTCGGTGGCCTGTTGATCCATCGGTTGCGCCGCATCCCCCGTGTTGTCTGGTTGGCCAGCGCCTGCTTCTGCGCGCTCTTGACGTTCTGGTCCTTCGCCAACCCCTTGTTCACACCTCCGGACGAGATCTCCCACTCCGACGTCGTCTTCCACCTAGCCACCGGTGCCAGCTACCCGGAGTACGACGAGCGGACGCTCAGCCAAGGTGTGGTCCGGTTCGGGTTGACCTACGGCATGATCCTCGACGACGAGGCCGACCGGGCGCGCACGGTGGCGGCCGCCGACCGGTTCGACTTCGGGACCACCTTCGACGAGTACGGCGGCGACAGCTCCCTCGATACCCCCAACCAGATCCCACAGCACCCGCCGCTCTACTACTGGGGGAGCGCCATGACGCTGAGGGCCGCTCGCTTCGCCCACGGCGGGCAGTTCGCGATGCACCAGGAGATGCACCTCCTGAGGCTGGTGAACGTGGCTCTCCTGTCGCCCCTCCCGCTGCTGGCATGGGCCACCGCCCGACGGCTCGGAGCTCCGGACCGGGTGGGGCTCGCCGCGGCCCTGGTGCCCTTCGCCATCCCACAGCTGACCCACGTCGGCGCATCGGTCAACAACGACAACCTCTTCGTAGCGCTGTGCGCCGTCCTCGCGGTGCCGCTGGCCTCGGTCCTCCGCGGCGACAGACGGCCGAGGACGGCCCTCGTGGTGGGCGCCATCGCCGGGCTCGCACTCCTGACCAAGGGACTGGGGGTGGTGCTCCCCGTGTGGATCGCGTGCTGCTACGCCGTGCCGGTCATCCGCCAGAGGCGGGAGCTGGCTCCAGCGATGAAGGCCGCGGCTCTCGCCGTCTTCACCACCGTGGGCGTCGGCGGCTGGTTCACGTTCCGCAACCTGGTGGTCCACGGCACGCCGTCACCGTCGATCCATGCGGTCACCACGGCGCCCGACAACTTCTCACCGGACCTCATCGCCTGGCTGAAGGAGTTCCCGGTCCACCTCACCAAGGGGTTCTGGGGCTACTTCGGCTACTACGAGGTCCAGATCGGAACCTGGGCCACCATCGGCGCCACGGCTGTCACCGCCGTGGCGCTGGCCGGCGCCTTCGCCCCGCGGGCTACGAGCGTCGAGCGCGGCGCTGGCACCAGGCGGACCGAACTGGCCGGATCGTTCGCCATCCTCCCACTGCTGTTCCTGTTCGTAGCGGTGGCGGCGTGGGACCTCTACACGAAGACGGCATACCTGAGGAACCTGGTGCAGGGCCGCTACCTGTTCGGCGCGGTGGTCCCGCTGGCCGTATGCGTCGCGGTCGGAGCGGCGCGCCTGCTCGGCCGGTGGGCCACCCTCGCCGTCCTCGTGACGGCCACGACGCTTCAGATCGTCGGGCTGTCAGCGCTGTTCGACCACTGGTGGGACACCCCCGACGGGACCCTGTGGACCGCCTTCCGTTCCGCCGCCGCCTGGAACCCGGCACCGCTGCCGCTGTTCCAGCTGAGTGCCCTGGCCACGGTCTGCTCGCTGGCCGTCCTCGCCTACGCCGCATCCGTGCCGTCGGCGCGGGCACCGGATCCCTCACTCGAGTCTTGAAGCCGCAGCACCCACATCTGATCCGCGTGCAGCACCGTCACCGCGTGGCGTTCACCGCACTGGTGGGTGCCGGGCCGATGGATCCCGCCGTGGACTCCCGTTCGTTCTCAGGGCATCACCTCTGCGTGCGGTGCTCGGCAGCGTCGGAGGCCTCGGAGGCCTCATGACGACCGCGCTCAGACCGGAGGATCCGCCACCTTCCCGCTGGGAGATGCCCGATCCCAGCCGAGCCGACGACTCCGGCGTCGTAGCCATAGGCGCCGACCTCGAGCCTGGAACCCTGCTCGCGGCATACCGTGCCGGGCTCTTCCCCATGCCGATCCGCAAGCGCACGCTCGGCTGGTGGTCGCCCGATCCCCGAGGGGTCCTGCCCCTCGACGGCCTGAAGGTGAGCCGCTCGCTCCGGCGGTCGTGCTCCCGCTACGAGGTCACCGTCGACACTTCGTTCAGCTCGGTGGTGCAGGCGTGCGCCGACCCCCGTCGGCCTCACGGGTGGATCGACGACTCCATCGTCGACGCATACCAGCGGCTCCACGACCTCGGTTGGGTGCACTCGGTGGAGACCTGGACGCCCGAGGGCGAGCTGGTGGGCGGGCTCTACGGCGTCGCCATCGGGGGCCTGTTCGCCGGCGAGTCGATGTTCAGCCACGCCACCGACGCGTCGAAGGTGGCTCTCGTCCACCTGGTCGACCGTCTGCTCCGCGGCGGTGGCGTGCTGCTCGACGTGCAGTGGACCACCGACCACCTCGCCAGCCTCGGTGCGGTCGACGTCCCCCGCCCCGAGTATCTCGAGCGCCTGGCCGAGGCGGTCGC
>JAAZBK010000095.1 GCA_012513855.1 Acidimicrobiales bacterium | reverse complement strand
GGTCAACGATCCCGACGGCGCACCGTGGGAGTTCTACGTCAAGACCGGCGACGCCGAACAGATGACCAACACGATCCTGGGCGAAGGCGAGACCGCGCAGTGCTGCGCCCCTGCGGCCACCAGCGAGCCGGTGTCGGTCGGGGTGGCTGCCGCACCGGCCGACGGCTGCTGCTGAGCAACCAGATCACCGGGCCCGACCACTCCGCACGAAGGAACCCATGACGACCACCGTCACCGCACCCGATCCGGCCGTCACCGCCAAGCTCTCCACCCTCGACCGGTACCTGCCGGTGTGGATCGGTGTGGCCATGGTGGCCGGCCTGGGACTCGGTCGGGCCCTGCCCGACCTCAACGAGTGGCTCGACGGCATGAAGGTCGACACCGTGTCGCTGCCGATCGCCATCGGGCTCCTGGCGATGATGTACCCGGTACTGGCAAAGGTGAAGTACCGCAGGATGGGCGTCGAGCTCGCCGACCGTCGCACCCTCGTGCTGTCACTGGTCATGAACTGGCTGCTCGGCCCGGCGCTCATGTTCACCCTGGCATGGGTGTTCCTCAGCGACCTGCCCGAGCTGCGCACCGGGCTCATCATCGTCGGGCTCGCCCGCTGCATCGCCATGGTCCTGATCTGGAACGACCTGGCGTGCGGCAACCGCGAGCTCGGCGCGGTCCTGGTTGCGATCAACTCCCTGTTCCAGATCGTCATGTACTCCGTGCTCGGCTGGTTCTACCTCACCGCCCTGCCCGACTGGATCGGCCTCGACACCGCCCAACTGGACGTGTCCATGTGGGAGATCGCCAAGTCGGTGCTCATCTTCCTCGGCATCCCGCTGCTGGCCGGGTTCCTCACCCGCACCATCGGCGAGAAGCGCAAGGGCACCGAGTGGTACGAGCAGCGCTTCTTGCCCCGGATCGGGCCGGTCGCCCTCTACGGGCTGCTGTTCACGATCGTGATCCTCTTCGCCCTCCAAGGCGAACAGATCACCGACCGACCCCTCGACGTCGCCCGCGTCGCCGTCCCCCTGCTCATCTACTTCACGCTCATGTGGTTCGGGTCCTTCATCGCCGGCTACCGCCTCGGCCTCCCCTACGACCGCAACACATCCGTGGCGTTCACCGCTGCAGGCAACAACTTCGAGCTCGCCATCGCCGTGGCCATCGCCGTGTTCGGCGTCACCAGCGGACAAGCCCTCGCCGGCACCATCGGCCCACTCATCGAAGTGCCGGTGCTCGTCGGTCTCGTCTACGTCTCGCTGTGGGCCAAGCGCCGCTACTACCCGGTCGACCGGGCCGCTCCTGCGGCTCGCCCCTGACCCACCGGCCAACCGGCGCCTCGCCTCAGTAGCGACGCAGGGCCGGCTGCGGTTCGCCGACGCCACCAGGACGTGAACTGAGCCAACGCCCATCAGCTGGTCGAACGTGTGCTGAACCGGCTAGCTGCGGCCGAGGCCAGGGAGGAACCGCCCGGCAGTGGCGCTGTAGCGCTCGTAGTCGGGTCCGTGGACGGTACGCAGGTATGGCTCCTCCACGAGCCGGACCTGGACCTCGAGCGCCGCGAACAGGGCACCCAGCCCGGTGAGGGAGATCACGTTGCCGACCATGAGGGTGAGGCCGAGGGCCGTGACGAGCATCGCGGTGAAGATCGGGTTGCGGACCAGAGCGAACAGCCCGTGGGTGACCAAGCCCGTGCGTTCGTCGGGGTCGACGCCGATCCGCCACGAGGCCCCCATCC
>JAAZBK010000498.1 GCA_012513855.1 Acidimicrobiales bacterium | reverse complement strand
GCCGTGTGGGTGGCGATCTGACCCTCTCGAACCCTCGATGAACCGCTAGCCGGTTCAGCTTTCAGAGATCCCGGGCACCCGGTGCCCGGGATCTCTGACGTATGGCGAGGACGGGCGACCTTGTTCGTCGCTCGATGGAGACTCCAGGATGGTGGTGGTGGACGCATCGGAGATCGGGTCGCAGGAGCAACGGGATCACCTCCTGACCTCGCCCGACGACATCGACGCGGGCTTCGTCCCGCACCCCAACGAGAGCGCGGAGGAGGTCGCCGTGGCCGGGGGCATCGTGCTGCTCGACGGTTGGCGGGCGGCCTCGGCGTTGAACGACGTCGGTGCACTCATCTGGAGCTGCTTCGACGGTGAGCGGTCGCTCGGGGCCATCGTCGAAGAGCTGAGCGGGGCCACCGGCGCAACTGCCGCCGAGATCCTCCCCACGGTGCTGGCCGTGACCCGCCAGCTGGGCCTGGAGGGCTTCGTCCGCGGCGTGGGTTTCCCCGACGATCCCGACTGGCGCCTCGTGCCGATCGTCGACCTCGACGTGGGCGAAGTCGTCGACGACTCCAACTTCACCGACCTCAGTGGCGAGGACCGGACGCTCGCGCATCTCCGCGGCACGGAGGCGCTGCTCGTAAACTGGAGCCCCGACTGCGGCTACTGCTGGGCCATCGCCGAGCGGCTGGCGGTGCTGGTGGAACCGCTGTCGGAGAAGGGCGTCCAGCTGGTCCTGCTAGCCGGCGGCACGGCCGAAGCCAACCGGGTGGTGGCGGAGTCGGTGGGTCTCACCTGTCCGATGCTCGTGCGGACCGGCGGCGACGACCCGTTCCGGGGTCGGGGAACCCCGAGCTGCTACCACCTCGACATCGCCGGCAGGCTGATCTCGCCGATCGCCAGCGGCGCCGAGTCGGTCCTGGCCATGGCCTCGGAACTGGCAGGGGTGGACCCGATTTCGCTCCTCGACGATCCACTCTCCGACCCGGCTCCGGCCGGCACCCGCTATCTGCTGGCCGACAACGGTGCCTGCGCGCCGAGCAGCGGTTCTGGCCCGGTCACGACGTGGGCGGGCACGCGGACCTACCGCCTGGGTGACTTCCACTTCGGGCTCCGCTACGACTCGGATTCCACGGCCGGTGTGCTCGACGCTCTGTTCGGTGGAGGCCCGGTGCGCGACCGGCGGGCCGGGTACAGCTACTCGGTGGCACTGCCCGGCGCCGCGGTCGCAACCGGGACCGAGGGCGTGAGCCGTGAGCTCGACCTGCTGGTGGCGGGGGGCAGGGCCCAGGTCCGCAGCCGCCATCCCTCGCGGGTGCTGCGAGCGTTGCTGTGGCGCCTCCAGGACGACATCTTCGGCCACGAGGTGCCTGCCGGCAGGCTGAGGGTGAAGGCCACCGCGGTTCGGGTGGGCGACGCTGCGGTTCTGCTCCAGGACACGATCGACGCGTTCGGCAGCGGGTTCCAGGCTCGTCTGGCCCGGCTCGGCGTAGCTCTGGCCGACGTGCGCTTTCCCGAGATCGACCTGGCCACCGCAGAGCTCGTGGTGGGCGAGCCCCGTCTCGACCACGACCCGGCGGTGCTGGCCCGACTCGACCGCACCGTCGACTCACCGGCCGAGCTGCCACCGGTGGTCCCCGGGCGCTACCCGCTCCTCGGATGGGGCGTCGTCTGGCCCGGCGAGCACCGGCTGGTCGAGATGGCTCCGTGGGAAGCCGCGGCGGCCACGCTCTCCCTCCTCTGGGAGGCCGAAGACCCGCCGGCTCGCCTGCGGGATCTGGGCGACCTGTTCACCCGGATCCGTGGCTTCGGCTTGTGGTACCACTCCGAAGCTGAACTCGTCGAAGTGGTGTCCGGAGCCGTCTCCGCTCTCACCGCCGGCACAGATCTCCGGCTCTGACGGCGGTGCTCCGCTAGGGAGCGGGCCGGCCTCGTGCCAGCCGGTCCTCGACCAGCGCGAGCAGCCGGGCCACCGACACGCCGGCCTCTCCGCGCCGGCCCACCACCCCATCTGCCGAGCGGGCCACGGCGAGGGCAGCATCGAGCGAACTGTCGGGGCGTGTTCGTGCCACGACCGTGTTCGCCAGCAGCGCGAGGACGCTCTCCGAGGATGACATCTCTGTCCAGTCGGTGCTCGCTCCTGGCTCGTAGGTGAGCGACGCCACCAGCCCGACCGGCAACGGAGGCGAGTCGACCGCTATGTCGACCCGGTCCTTGCCAGAACTGCCGGGGCTACCGGGCCTGCGGATGCGGGCCGGTCGGTTCCAGCCCGTCACGAGCCCGGACTCGGGATCGATCAACGCGTACTCGTCGCTGAGCACCGCGGCCCCGGCTTCGTGCGCGGCGAGGGCCAGGCTGCTCTTGCCGGCCCCTGATGTCGCCGGAACCAGGATCACCGCCCCCTCCCAGGCGATCACCGCGCTGTGCACCGCCACCAGGTGGTCGAGGTGCTCGGCGGCCTTGGCGGCGAGCGACTGCTCCAGGAGACCCCACGCGACCTCGTCGGGGTGGTGGGCCAGCTCGGAGAGGTCGTCGGGCACGAACAGGCGGTGCTCGCCGAGCCCGAGCCGACCGATCGTCGGTGTGCCAGCTGCGGGCTCCTCGACCACCTGGCGCAGCCCGACCGGTGGCCACCGTAGCGAGAGCTCGTCTGCGAGGTGGGCGGCCACCACGATCTCCATCACCGAGCCGTCGTCGGTGAGGCCCCAGCACCGGTGTGGCGCTACGGACCCTTGGGTGGTGACGCCCGTCGTCGGCCCTGGCTCGGTTGCCGTTGCCGGCTCGGGTGAGACGACCCCGACCGCACCGTGGGATGCCAGAGCCTCCAGGGCCTCGGCGACGGCTGCCGGTCCGAGCGGCCGGTCGGGCCAGGTGGTGGCGATGCGCGCACCGATCTCGGACATCGAGGCCGGCGCGTCGAGCACGGCGTAGACCGGAGTGGCGCCTCCAGTCACGGAGACGATCACTCGATCGGCGTTGCACAGCAGGACCTCGTCGTCGACGATCCGGTGGGTCCAGCCCGCGATCCGGGACCACTGCTGCTCGCTGGCGTCGGTCACCGGACCGAGGCTACCGGCGTAGATCGGGCCCGCCTGGAGGCCCCTAGGGGTCGAGAAGCCCTCAGCTACCGTGGATCCGTGACCCGTGCCGATCTGTCGACGACGGCGCGCATCGACCCCGGGCCCGATCTCCTCGGGGCCGTGGCGTCCTTCGGGCTGCCAGGGGCGCCCGAGCTGCCGAGCCGGCTGGAGGTGCTCCACGCGTCGGCGCTGGTCTCGGCGGCGGCGACGGCCCGCCTCACGGGACCGTTGCTGGCGGCTTGCCGTGCCGGTCAGGTCGAGCTGCCCGGTGAGGTCCTGCACCGGCTGGAACGATCCCACAGGGACTCCCTGCTGCACTGCATGCGCCTCGAGCACGAGCTCCTCGATGTCGACGACGTCCTCCAGCGCCACCAGGTGCCGTTCGTGGTCCTCAAGGGCCCCGCAGTGGCCCACCTGGACCGCTCCGACCCCGGCGACCGAGCGTGGTCCGACATCGACATCCTGGTGCCCGCTGGCCACATCGATCGGGCGGTGGTCGTGCTGACCGGAGTGGGGGCCACCTCCACCTACGCCGAGCGAAGGCCCGGGTGGAACCGCCGGTTCGCCAAGTCGGTGGGTCTGCGGAGCGCCGACCAGATCGAGATCGACGTTCACCGCACCCTGGCCGACGGCGTCTACGGCAACCGGATCCCGCTCGACCGGCTCTTCGCCACCACCGAGACGTTCGATCTCGCCGGACGACCCTTCCGGTCTCTCAGCTCCCCTGCGAGGGTGCTCCACGCCGCCTATCACGCAGTGGTGGGATCGCTCACGCCGAGCTGGACGACCCTTCGGGACCTGGGCATCTACTTCGCTGAGCCCACGGTGCCGGTGGCCGAAGTGGTGGCGGAGGCCCGAAGGTGGCGGGGTGAGGCGGTGCTGGCCGAGGCGGTGGTCTTGGTCCGGAGCAGGCTCGGGATCGAGGCCTCCCGATGGTTCGACTGGGTCGACGACGTCGAGGTGGACCCTCGCGAGCGTTTGCTCGTGTCGCGCCTGCGCCACGGCGACGCAGGTCTCAGCGGAGCCAGGCTGGACCTGATCCGCGAGCTCCCATCGACGTCGGACCGCATCGCCTACATCGCGGGGTTGGCGTTCCCGGTCGGCGCGGAGGGCTCGGTTCTGCGCCGCTACCGCCGGTGGCTGCCGCACGTGGTCCGCCATCGACCCGTCGGGCGAAGACCGGCACCGGACACCGGCAGGTCCGGGCGCCGGCCTCCATCCGGAGGAGAGCCACCACGGCCAGGAACGAAGCCCCAGCGATGAACGCGAGGGTGCGGCCGGGCCATCTGGTGATCAGGGCGGAGACGGCAGCGGTGAGTCGGGAGGTCCGGGCTGCGTCGACGGCAGTGTGCCGGTGGGTACGCTCCGGTTCCATGTCCGGAGCAGCGCGTGGCACGTGACCTGATCATCGTCGGCGCGGGCGGACACGGGCGCGAGGTGTTCGGCCTGGTGCAGGCGCTGAACGCGGCGTCGGATGATCCGGAGTGGAGGGTCATCGGGTTCGCCGACGACGCGGCGCCCGAGGGTGAGGTTGCCGCCCGGCTGGTGCGGCTCGACGCCTGGGTGGTGTGCGCGATCGACGGCATCGGTCGGGTGTCGTCCGACGGTCTGTCCGCGGT